>JAYVNT010000079.1:0-2351 GCA_043758285.1 Flavobacterium sp. | reverse complement strand
TTCTTCCAATAAATCAATGGGTCTTTTCAGTAAATCTTCTAAGGAAAATTTAAGGTCAAAATAATTATCGGAATATTCCAACACATCAAAAGGCTGAAAATCAACGATTAAATCAATATCACTATCCTTGTTAAATTTATCGGTAAGCACCGACCCAAACGCATATAACGTCTTGACTTTGTGAGATTTGCAAAGTTCTGAAATGACTTGAGTATGATTTTCTAAAGTATTCATTTTGGTTGATGGTTTTAATATTATTTTGACAAAACCTATGAGTGCCATTGTTGAGTCTCCGACTAACAACACTTGCGTTAGCAACTCACCAAACTTGAATTTTAATTGTATTGTGCTGATAATTAATAGATTATATAGAAAATATTTGTTTTCATATTTGGTGGGTTGCTGACGCTTGGGTTGTTGGTCAAAAAAGACCAACAACGGCTGGAATATAGTATTTCGATTTTCAATTATTTATAGTTTAAATGTTTTGTGTGCGCTGCTTTCGCAAGTTGGTCAGTGGAGACACTGACCACGGATATAAAACACCAACAAAGGCGGCAAAAATATTTGTTTTCATATTTGGTGGTTTGCTAACGCTTGAGTTGTTGGTCAAAAAAGACCAACAACGACTGGCTATTACTTTTTCTAAAAAGGAAGACCAACATCGGCTAAAACCTTTGCTATTTTCAACTCTTTTATGATAATGAAAGCCCATAACTATTCAGGTTTTGACACTTGAATTAAGATATAGTCGGTAAAAAAACTTATTTCATTTATACCTTCTGTTTCTTGCCAACGAATTACATTGTTTGCATTTTTAAATGTTGGTTTACTTGTTTTTAAACTTAAGGCTTCTAGTGCGTTATCATTGTATGTCAAGTTCGGAACGCTGTTAATTGTAATTCTATCAGCTTTGTTTAGTTTAAAAATAATTTCAAGGTTGCCTTTCCTAAAAAAAGCTCTTCGGCAATTTGTATTTTTACACGGATAGCCTTTTACTTTTTCTGTACTCTCGGCTTTCCCAATAATTTTTTCAACTTCTGAAAGTGTTTTGCCCTTTATTGATTTTATGTCAAGGATTAATGATATTTTTTCTGGTTTAGAATTGTCGGCTATAACCGTTGTCTCTGAATTTGATATGGTTTCAGTTTTAGAGTTTCCGCAACTCGTCATTATTACAAGTCCTGCAAATAATGGTACGATAATTAAACTTTGTCTTTTCATATATGTAATTGTTGTTTGTTAAAATATCAGCTAACGTTCGAGGCTTTGTGCAGTTGGGGAATTGACCAACTGTCTGATTGGAACTGAAGCTAAATTAATAAACTAAAGTTGAAGTTTAGAATTAATGCCCAATAGAATTCCGTCCGCTGAAACCAAAGCTTTGATATGCACTGCTGATGATTGCTGCAACGTCATGACCCAATTACACAAAAACCTTTTGTTAGCAACAGTTTTATAACGTACTCAAAATTCGTTTTGTCTGACGAACTAAGTTTACATACAATTCTTCTTTTTCTGAGTAGTCCATTTTAATAACTGGTCTGCTCGGAGGGTTCATTGCTTGATATTGATTTAAAGTATCAAAGTCCTCAAAAAGACAAGGTTTTAAAATCACAATTAAAATTACTGCACCATTTTCTTCTGCTGCTTTAAGTAGAGGAGGTAATTCGTCTGTTGAAATGAACTCAGAACCTAAAAAGTCTGTACTTACCAATAGAATTGCAACTTTGCATTTATTTATTGCATTTCTAATTTCGTCCTTCCATTTTTGTCCGGGAAGAATTTTTGTGTCATCCCAGAAATCTATGTGACTTAAAAATGGTTTGAAATGTCTTTGAACATCCGATAAATGTTCTTTGTCAAGATGGCTATAGCTAATAAAAACGTTGTCTCTAATCTGTGTCTCGTTGCTTTTGTTCTTTTGGTGAGCTACCACTGGAAGAGTTTCAATTTCTTGTTTGATGTAAAAAAGAAGTTTTACTGGTTTCCTCTCATGCTGGCAATTTTCGCCAGGTTTCCCACCATGAGCCCTGTCTCTATGTTCTTGTAAGTAAACAATGATTTGCTTTTCAATTTCGTCTAAAAATATGGCTTTACTTTCTGGCGAATAAAAATCGTAAAGTCTACTTTTAAGTTCATGAATATCGTCAATAGCATCATATCTGATAGAACCTTCAATTTCATGGTCATAAAATTCTTTTGCTTCCTGTCTAATTAATTCTTCGTCTTGCATGAGGTGTCATTAAAAATTGTTGCTAACTCTGTAATATACGAAAGGTTTATCGTATCTTCTTATATATTTTGGTACTTTATTGATTTTTATTGTACTATTTTTTTGTACCTCTTGT
>JAYVNT010000078.1:0-2351 GCA_043758285.1 Flavobacterium sp. | reverse complement strand
GGATGTTTTTCTATCAATTTGATTATGTGCCAGCCAAATTGAGATTGAAATGGTTTTGAAATTTCATTAGGAGTTTTAAGTGAAAAAGCAATATTTTCAAATTCTTCTGAACTCAATTGGCCTGAACCGAATTTATTCAACACACCACCTTTTGAAGATGACGATTTGTCCTCCGAAAATTGCTTGGCTAAATCCTCGAATTTTTCACCTTGCTGAATTTTTTTGTAAATATCATTGATGGTGTTTTTTGCATCTTTATCCTTTTCTTCAGGTTTTGGATTTAAAATCATGATATGAGCCACGGTTATTTCGCCACGATTGTCTCGGATATCATTAATTTTTAGAATATGGTATCCAAAACGAGTTCTAATTATTTTAGATATTTTACCTTTTTGAGTATTATATGCTGCATTCTCAAATGGATAAACCATTCTAAAAGCAGAGAAATACCCCAAGTCTCCTTTGTTATCTTTTGCCGATGGATCTTCGGAGTATTGAACAGCAAGCGACTCGAAATCTTCTCCTGCTAATGCTTTTTTACTAATGTCTTGAATTTTTTTAAACGCTTTCAAAGTATCTTCTGGCGAAGCGTTTTCATCAACTAAAATAAGAATATGCGAAGCTTTAATTTCTTTTTGCAAACGGTTATATCCTTCTTCTATGAGCTGCTGAGTGATTTTTGTATCGTTAAAATAGTTTTTAGCCAATTGAGTTCTATACGATTTTAACTCAGTTTGGTAACCTGGTTTATCTTGTAAACCAAGCTTATACGCCTTGTTTACTTTTAATTTGTACCCAATAAAAAGTTCTAAATATTGATTTAAATCTTTTTGAGAATCATCTTTAACCAAATCTAAATTCTTTTTATAAATCCTCGAAAATTCATCGGTGTAATATGGTTTTTCATTGATGGTAAACAATACTTCTTTTGTATTATTTTGTGCAAAACTATTTGCTGAAGTAAAAAACAACAACCCGAATAAAAACTGTTTTAAGCTCATGTTTCTAAAATTTCTGTACTAGAATAGTATTTATATTTTGATTTTATCGTATTTCCCAAATCAGTTAAGATTGGCTTAGTAACAATCAACAAAAATAACAATTCAAACACATTATCCAACTATCAGGACTAGTATTAACAAAATTTTATTAACATAACAAATCACAGATATGGCTATCAACAGATTTGCTCTAGAAAGCATGCCAATATAACCATTAAATAACACTATTTTTGCAAACTATTTATTGAAAATCATGAGTTTTTTAAAAGAAATACAACGCCGCAGAACTTTTGGAATAATTTCGCATCCCGATGCAGGAAAAACAACACTCACAGAAAAATTACTACTCTTTGGTGGTGCAATTCAAGAAGCTGGTGCGGTAAAAAACAATAAGATTAAAAAAAGCGCCACTTCCGATTTCATGGAAATTGAACGCCAGAGAGGAATATCGGTTTCAACTTCAGTTTTGGCATTCAATTATGAAGGAAAAAAAATAAACATCCTGGATACACCAGGACATAAGGATTTTGCCGAAGATACGTTCAGAACTTTGACAGCCGTTGATAGTGTTATTGTTGTAATTGACGTTGCAAAAGGCGTTGAGGAACAAACCGAAAAATTGGTTGCCGTTTGTAGAATGCGACATATACCTATTATTGTTTTTATTAATAAGCTAGATAGAGAAGGAAAAGATGCCTTTGATTTGATGGATGAAGTGGAACAAAAACTTGGATTGAATGTAACTCCTTTAAGTTTCCCTATTGGTATGGGATATGATTTTCAAGGAATTTATAACATTTGGGAACAGAATATCAACTTGTTTAGTGGTGATAGTCGCAAAAATATTGAAGATACTATTGCTTTTTCGGATATAGAAAATCCAGAATTAGAGAAAATAATTGGCGAAAAACCAGCTGTTAAACTACGTGAAGAACTAGAATTAATTTCAGAAGTGTATCCAGCTTTTGATAGAGAAAAATACCTCAATGGAACTTTACAGCCCGTATTTTTTGGTTCGGCTTTGAATAATTTTGGGGTTAGAGAATTGTTAGATTGTTTTGTCGAAATTGCGCCATCACCAAGAGCAAAAGATTCAGAAACCCGATTGGTGAAACCCGAGGAAGAAAAAATGGCTGGTTTTGTGTTTAAAATTCATGCGAATATGGATCCAAAACATAGAGACCGATTAGCGTTTGTGAAAATTGTTTCGGGAACTTTTGAAAGAAACAAACCGTATATGCATGTTAGATTGAATAAAAATCTAAAATTCTCGAGTCCTAATGCTTTTTTTGCGGAGAAAAAAGAAATTGTTGACATCTCGTATCCTGGAGATATCGTTGGACTACACGA
>JAYVNT010000077.1:0-2353 GCA_043758285.1 Flavobacterium sp. | reverse complement strand
CTATCTTTCAGCGTTTCAAATTTCCCGCCTGACGGACGGACAGGTTCTTTTTCTGCAGCTAAATGTGCCAATGAAACTTCCACAATATCTTTTTCAAATCGCATGGCTTTGAAATCAACATCAGAAACAGTTCGAAGCAAAGGTTTTACCACTGCATCCAAAAATTCTATTTTATCTGTTGTGAGGTTAGTCCAAAAGTTTTCATCTTCCAGCCGTTGCAATTCATGTTTGGATTCCATGATGACTACTGAATTTTTAGGAAGTCCGCTAACCTGCGTTTTTATTTTTTGAATTTCTTTTTCTACAATGTCTGCTCTGTTTTGTGTTTGTGCTTCTTCAATTTTCTGTAACCGAACACCAAACAAACGAACAGGTAAAGGGATTTGAGATTTTAATTCCTTGCCTCTTGGATTGAGTTTGAAGTATTCAAAATTGTCCCAACAGTCAAGAATTAGGAAGCTATCTTTCTCAGTACACCAAGGTTTTATTTTCTCAGGTTCAAGCAATCGGGTTCCTCTGCCTATCATTTGCCAAAACTTTGTATAACTGTAAACGGGTTTAGCAAAAACTAAATTCACCAATTCCCGAACATCAATACCTGTATCAAGCATATCCACACTGATTGCAATTCGTGGCATATCGTTGTGAACAAATTGGTCGAGCAATCCGCCTTTGCCGTAAACTCTTGGGTCTTCACTTACCAATACTTTGGCTAACTCTCCTTTATATTCGGGATAAAGCGAATCAAATATTTCTTCAACTCGCCTTGCATGTGCTTTGCTGATGCAAAAGAAAATAGATTTTCCTGGCAATACTCCGTTTGCATCTTTGATAGATTCTTCCATGAATTCACGAACTATCAAAGCATTTGTTCCCCGATTAATTACTTTCTTTTCAATCTCTGTTCCTTCGTAATTGATTTCTTCAATTTCTTTTCCTTCAATAATTAATTTCTGTTGGTCTTCCAATGAAATTGTCCGCTTGTTTATTCCTTCATCCTGAAACTTTGTTTTGATTTTCATTACCTGAAAATTGCACAGAAAAGGCGGTATATGATTTACCGCTTCATCATAGGAATAAGCAAAAGTTGGAATGCCATCTTCACATTCAAACAATTGAAAAGTGTTATGGTCAATTACGTCGGTTGGTGTAGCTGTTAGACCAAGCGTAATGGTATTGAAATAATCAAGGATTTCCTGATAAGTATTATAAATGCTACGGTGGCTTTCATCTACCACAATCAAGTCAAAGAAATGCGGACTTAATGATTTTTCTTCGTTACGGATTACATTCAACATGGTCGGATATGTAGAAACATAAATCCGTCTGTCTGTTGCTATTTCTTTTTCTCCTTGCTTTGGCCAACGTGGTTCGTTAGGTAAATACTCTTTGAAAGAATCAAGTGTTTGATTTTGCAAAGCAATTCTATCAACAAGAAATAAAACTCTTTCAGCCCACCCTGCTCTCATGAGTGCATCCACTAGTGCAATACAAACACGGGTCTTACCTGTGCCTGTTGCCATCACAAGCAAAAATTTTCGTTTTCGTTTTTCAACTGATTCCATCACGGCACGAATAGCACCTATTTGATAATTCCGTCCGGCAATTTTGGTATTGATAAGTTCGCCTGCCAAAGCTTTTCTTGCTCTGCGTATGTAAGCATAGCGTTCAAGGTCATCCCTTGTTGGAAAACCATAAACTTTTTTTGGCGGATAATTATCTAAATCCCAAAAATAAATATCGTGTCCGTTCGTGTAAAAGCAGAATGGCAATTCGCCATAATGCTTCTTTTGAATATTATAGCAGTACTGTTTGGCTTGCTCTCTGCCAACAGCGGCGTCAGCCGCTGTTTTTTTTGCTTCAACAACAGCCAAAGGTTTTCCATCTTTGCCTAATAAGACGTAGTCGCTAAATTGATGTCCGCCGTATGGTGTCGCTGCTTCTTGAACTAAATTGTCGTCAACAATTATGTCAAACTCCTCAATTACTTGTGTCCGGTCAGTAACATTCCAACCAGCTTGTTTAAGTCGGGTGTCAATGATTTCTTTCCGTGTCTGTTTCTCGTTTTTCAATAATTGAGATGAGTGCTGATTTAATAAGGGATGAAGATACTTAAAATGAGTTAGTTATAGATTTAATGACTGCTGTCTTGTTGAGCAAAGAAATATTGCTGATGTGTTGGACTGATGATGATGGATATTCGTCAGCCGGGGTGGGTGGGCTGTGCGTTGGCATTTTTAGCTCTTTGCAAGGTTTTGTGTCGGGGTTATGTGTGCCTTGCAATGTGCTAAAAATTGCGTGGGGTCGGGCGGCAAAATCATGTTAGTTTGAATTTAAGTAGGATGATGATTAG
>JAYVNT010000076.1:0-2356 GCA_043758285.1 Flavobacterium sp. | reverse complement strand
TCTGTTGCTTCAGCAGTAGAAGGCACTGCTATGATAAAAGGATTAGAAAACATCCCAACTGTACCAATTGTAATTGTCATACTTTCCTTATTATTTTTCTTTCAACGATTTGGAACTCAAAAAGTAGGTTCGATATTTGGTCCAGCAATGTTGATTTGGTTCGGAATGTTGTTTGTTTTGGGCTTTTCCCAAATCTTGCATCATCCTGGAATTCTAAAAGCATTAAACCCAATGTATGCCTATGAATTGCTTACACAATATCCAAAAGGGTTTTGGTTACTTGGTGCTGTATTCCTTTGTACCACTGGAGCTGAAGCTTTGTATTCCGATTTAGGACATTGCGGAAAAGAAAACATTCACATTACTTGGGTATTTGTAAAAATAAGTTTAGTGGTCAATTATTTGGGACAATCCGCTTGGTTAATGGGGTATCAAGGGCAGTTGCTCGAGGGAAGAAATCCGTTTTATGCTATAATGCCGAGTTGGTTTTTGTTGGTTGGGGTTATCATTTCTACTTTTGCAACAATTATTGCTTCGCAAGCATTAATTAGCGGTTCGTTTACCTTAATCAATGAAGCCATATCATTGAATTTTTGGCCAAGAGTTACACTGAAGAATCCAACCAATTTAAAAGGACAAATCTATATTCCTTCCATCAATAACATCTTGTGGTTCGGTTGTATTCTGATGATTTTGTATTTTAAAAACTCCACGAATATGGAAGCGGCTTATGGTTTTTCCATCACTATCGCCATGATGATGACAACCGTTTTGCTCATGTATTATTTGGTTTACATCAAAAAAGTGCATAAAAGTTGGGTAACCATAGTCCTAGTCGTTTTTGCCATTATTGAAATTTCCTTTTTCATTGCGAATGTGTCTAAAATCAAGCAAAGATGGATGTTCTTGTTCTTTGAATTGTTCATTTTTATGGTGATGTATGTTTGGTATTATTCCCGTAAAATTAACAATCGCTTTTTGAAGTTCACAAATTTGGTAGAACAAACACAATTACTGAACGAGTTGAGCGATGACGACAGCATATCAAAATACGCCACACATTTAATTTATTTATCCAAGGCCGATAAGACGTATGAAATAGAAGAAAAAATTGTTAAATCTATCTTTGCTAAAAAACCAAAACGAGCAGATGTTTATTGGTTTTTGCACATCAACCGAACTAATGATCCGTTTGCTTTGAACTATGAAGTCGTAGAGATTTTGGATGACAAAGTGATTAAAATTATCTTGAATGTTGGTTTCCGTGTACAGCCTAAAGTAGAACTCTATTTTAAAAAAATTGTGCAGGAATTAGTCGACCGCAAAGAACTCAACCTACACATTCGTCCAGACGGCTCAACCAAATACAACAACGAACCTGATTATAAGTTTGTCATTATAGAAAAATTCATTTCGGTAGAAAACGAATTTGCTTTCAAAGAAGGATGGATGTTGACCTCTTATTTCTGGTTGAAAAAACTATCACTTTCCGATGAAAAAGCATTTGGATTAGATAAAAGCGACGTCGCTATCGAAGAATATCCGATGGTGTATAGTCCCAAAACCAATATTTACTTAGAAAGAAAAATTAAAAAAAACCAAAAATGAAAAATACACTTTTAACACTTACCTTATTTGCCTTTTTTTGCAGTTATGCACAACATGACTCTACATCTGTAAAAATTCCTTTTGATGGTATGGATCAAACTTGGCAAAATGGTTCAGACCGAAGATCATCTCCACCTGTTTTGTCTAACAAATACTTTACAGGAAGCATCATGCTTGATATGAATTATACGCATTCTTTCAACAACCCTATTGATAATACAGTGGTAGGTTCTACCGCTTTGGCACGTAATAATGAAATGCAGGTTTCTAGTGCTAATATTGGAGGGGAGTTTAATTATGAAGGTGCAAGAGGGAAAATAATGATGCAGTTTGGAACTCGTTCTACTGTTGTTCCTCGAAATGATTACAGCGTTTATCGTGGGCAATATCAGTTAGATAATGCCTATCGCTATTTATCGGAGGCCTATGCGGGTTATCATTTCAATAAATGGTACGGAATCAATGTTGATGCTGGAATGTTCATGTCATATATTGGTTTAAATTCGTATTATCAAGTTGAGAATTGGGAATACCAAGCGTCTTTTACTTCCGATAATACGCCTTGGTATTTTAATGGATTACGGGTGCAAATCTTCCCTACAAAGAAATTAAAACTAGAAGCATGGATTATTAATGGTTGGCAAAGTTATGGCAAATTCAACAGCATGCCCGGATTAGGTGGAAACGTTACTTGGTGCCCAAACGAAGCGGTAAAACTATTAACCGATGACTATTATGGAACGGATAC
>JAYVNT010000075.1:0-2359 GCA_043758285.1 Flavobacterium sp. | reverse complement strand
TGTCAAAAAGACATCAACTTGATTTTCCAGTTCAATGCAAGTTGATAACTGAATGCTATCTAATGTTCGTAAACCTTCTATTCCATATTGAGTTGTTAAATTTCGGGCTTGTTCAATGATTAGGCTATCAGTTGTTACAAAATTATACTTTGAAAAATCACTTTCAAAAAGTGTCAATGTCTCCATTGCTTGTAATTCTGTAATCTCTTTCGTTTTTACTTTTTTCCAAATGGTGGAGGTAAACTCTACCTTCGAGATTTCAGAAAGAAAAATATTAGTAATTCTGTATTTCGTGAAAATCTCTTCAAGCTCTACTGTTCCTTCTTCTTGATGATATAGTTTGAATAAAGATGACGTGTCTAAAAAAATCTTCATATTGCCGCCCTTCTTTCTTCCACAACTGTATCACTGAATGAGCCTTTGAAGTTTTTGAGATTTTTCTTACTTTTTGCAAAGGAGAAATCAGATAATGAAATTCCTTTCTCAGAATTAGTTTCAACCTCTTCTAAAAATGTAATAATTACTTTTATGGGATTGTTAGTGGAATAATCTTTATCCAGTTTTACAAATCCATTTTGATATGTTCCGAGGGCTGAAAGCATTTTGTCATTTGTCTTGTCTTACTCAAAGGTAAATTAATTTAGGATAATGTGCAAATTGAGAGATGTAATATTTTGACTTTGCTTAAACCAAATAAGAAGTCCCTTAGAATTGATTTTGATGGACTTTTGCATTATGAAAATGTATTGACAATCCTATTTTTTATATCTGTGGTCAATGTCTCTACTGACTCGCACTTGCTCGGCTCTTGCCGAGTGAGCATTATTTTTCAGCCCTCTGGGCGTTTTGTAAATTTCTCGCACTCGCTCGGCTCTTGCCGAGTGAGCATTATTTTCAGCCCTCTGGGCGTTTTGTAAATTGGGGTTTAATTGATTAAGAAATAAAAAGTAGTCTTAATATCTTTTTTATGGTCACATTACGCCCAGAGGGCTTTTTGATAAGTGTAACTCGGCGTGGTCCATAAAACAAAAATACTAAATTTATAACAAACAAAAAAATGCCCTTAATCGTTGGATTGAGGGCATTTTTGCGAAGGAATAATATACTTTCCGAGCCGTTGTTGGTATTTTTTCTACCAACAACACGTACGACAGCAAGCACAGAGCTCGAGAATATAAAACTCATTTCTATGGATAAAATATTGAATATCAATAAGATAAACTATGATTTTCACAGTCGGCGATTTGCTTACGCACGTGTTGTTGGTAGAAAAAATACCAACAACGGCTGGCTTAGACTTTTGCCAAAATCGAAGATCAACAACGGCAAAAATGATAATGATTTTGGAATTTTTAAAGATTTAAACAGTGTTCTTATGCACTTCATAATTTTACTAAATGTTAGGATTAAATGGAATTAAATAATCTCCTAATTGCTTTACATTCGGATCAATACCAACAAAAACCAAACCTCGTATTTCATATTTTGTAGATTTATCAGTTCTTAAAATTTCATATGTACTACCAATACTAGCATCGGGAAGGTCTTTGAATGTAAAAAATTCAGGTAAATTATTTATGTCAATACTTGGACGAGATAGACTTCCATTTCTTGCGTTTGTAAGCACTATTGCTCCAAATTTTTTAAATGTATCATCAGAAGGTGTTTTATACATAATTGTTAATATTATTCCCTGAAACTTATAGGTTGGGAAATCGTTACTTAGTGTCTTAAATAATTCTTCAATTTTAAGACGGTTACAAATGGGTTTAAAAGTTATTGTTTTTGCTTGATAACTATCAACCTCAACTTTAATTGTAAGCCCATCTTGAACACTATAATTGTTAAGTCCATAAGTTAATACATATTCTTTTCCTCCTTCTATATTTTTTGCCCATGTTTTGTCAATAATTGGAGTAGGCGTAGCTTCTTCTTTTTTCTCTCCACAACTTGAAATATGTAGAAGAAATAGAAATAAAATAGCGCATTTTAATCTTACTAGTCATATTTTTTATTAGTATTATTAAAGATTCTTTATAGGAGTGTTCTTCTGCGGTTGCCACCAACTTGTAAATATACGCAACTGCGTATTTCTTAAACAATATTGAAATATTTATTGTTAAATGCTAATTTAATTTATTAAAACATTAAATTGTATTGATTTAAAGGTATTTCTGCAAAAACACTCGCACCTCGCACTCGCTCGGCTCTTGCCGAGTGAGCATTATTTTTCAGCCCTCTGGGCGTTTTATAAATTAGTTTGGTACTGATTTAGAATGTATGCTGATAAAATATGCTAAAAATTGACCTTTAAATAATACAAGAGGGCAGAATCTTCTTGAATTAGTATGTCTCAAAT
>JAYVNT010000074.1:0-2363 GCA_043758285.1 Flavobacterium sp. | reverse complement strand
GTGGATTTAATGCTAATACTGCTATTTTAGGTTTATTGATACCAAAATCTTGAATAAGAGAATGTTTTATAGTTTCTATTTTTTGGATAATCAACTTTTCAGTCAGATGTTTAGCTACTTCGTTCACAGGAATGTGATCTGTCAATAAACCAACTCTTAAATTATCTTGAACCATCAACATTAATGCGTTTCCTTCTAGTTCTTTGTCCAAATAATCCGTGTGACCAGGAAATTTAAACGCTTCCGATTGGATATTATATTTGTTAATTGGTGCAGTAACCAAAACATCTATTTGATTTTCTTTCAACGCTTTAGTTGCCGCTACAAATGATTTTATAGCATATTCTCCAATAATTGGATCATTAGCTCCAAAATTCAAATCAAAACCTTCACGCCAGATATTGAGAACATTTACTTTTCCAATAACTATTTGGTCTAATTGGTCAATGCCGTGAAGTGGTGTTTCTAATCCTAAAGCTTTTTTTATAAAAGACAATACCTTAACGTTAGCAAAAATGACTGGCGTACAAAGCTCTAGCATTCTTGAGTCCTCAAAAGTCTTAAGGATAACTTCACTTCCTATTCCATTCAAATCACCAATAGAAATTCCAACGATGATATTTTCTGCTTTTTTCATAAGAAAAACAAGTTATTTATTGCTAATTTTGAAGTGCAAATTTAGTAAATTAAAACTACAATGTTCACAGGAATAATTGAAACCCTTGGAATTATAAAAGATTTGAAAAAAGATGGTAGTAATCTGCATATTTCTGTTTCATCTTCAATAACTCATGAATTAAAAATTGATCAAAGTGTTGCTCACAATGGGGTTTGTCTCACTATCGTGGCTATTTATAATGATGAATATACTGTTACCGCCATTAGTGAAACATTAGAAAAAACAAATTTAAGGGATTGGAAAATTGGAGATGTACTAAATTTAGAACGTGGAATGAAATTGGGCGACAGATTAGATGGTCACATAGTTCAAGGACATGTTGACCAGACTGGAATTTGTAAATCAATAAAGGAGGTGAATGGTAGTTGGCATTATACTTTTGAGTATAATAGTAGTTTAAATAACATTACTATCGAAAAAGGATCGATAACTATAGATGGGGTAAGTTTAACTGTTGTAAATTCTAAAGAAAATGAATTTAGTGTCGCTATTATTCCATACACTTATGAGCACACTAATTTCAAAAATTTTACCTCAGGGACAAAAATAAATCTTGAATTTGATGTTGTAGGAAAATACATTTCGAGATTGTATTCTTTAAAAATCTAATAGCACAAAATAAAAAAGCTTCAAAATTAATTTGAAGCTTTTTTTATATTTAAAAGGTTCTTCCACTTATAAAATCCATAAAAAATCCCAAGCACTATTAAAACAATCGATCCACCATCCAAAGGCAGTCCTGGTGGCGGTGGCGGTGTTGATGGTGGCGGTGGTCCTCCGTTAGCAAAAACATTTGTTTGCTGCAAAAAAAACACACCTAAAATAATAAAAAGTCTATTCGGGACAATTTTCATAGAGCGTAAAAGTATAAAAAAAATCTATCTACCAAAATAAATTAAATGTTTAATCTATAAAGTTAATCAAAATATAAACTACAAACGATTTGATTTCATTGAGAATATGACGCTTAAGTTCAGAGACAACAATAATAATCCTATATTAATAAACGATATTTACTACATATTGGTTTCTTTTAATACAAAAAAAGACTTCATGTCGAAGTCTTTAGATATGTGGTCCCACTTGGGCTCGAACCAAGGACCACCTGATTATGAGTCAGGTGCTCTAACCAACTGAGCTATAGGACCGATTTTAAAGACTGCAATATTACTGCTAATTTTTTTTGGTTGCAACTATTTTAATGTGATTTCTTGACAAAGTTCAATCAAAACGCCATTTGTTTCTTTCGGATGCAAAAATACGACCAATTTATTATCGGCTCCTTTTTTTGGAATTTCATTTAACACTATGAATCCTTCCTTTTTTAAACGTTCAATTTCTTCTAAAATGTTTTCTACATCAAAAGCAATGTGATGTATTCCTTCTCCCTTTTTTTCTAGGAATTTAGCAATAGGACTTTCGGGATTAGTTGCTTCGAGTAGTTCAATTTTATTTGGTCCGTTCATAAAGAAAGAAGTTTTAACACCTTCGCTAACGACTTCTTCTTTTTTATAGGGTGGATTCCCAAATAGTTTTTCGAAAAGCAAATTGGATACTTCCAAATTGTTGACTGCAATCCCGATGTGTTCTATTTTTCGCATTTTGGTTTTGATTTTTGCTTAACAAAGATACAAAAATTCAAATGGCTTTTCCTTTAGCCCTGATTGCAACGACACCTTGTATA
>JAYVNT010000073.1:0-2363 GCA_043758285.1 Flavobacterium sp. | reverse complement strand
AATTTAGTGTGCTTTAGGTTTATTGGTCGTAATAATGTGTCAGACCTAAACGCTGTTAATAAAGAAATTTTGATGCGCCTGCACGAACAAGGCGTATCTGCACCGAGTTATACTTTTTTGGAGGATAAATATGCGATTCGTGTAGCCAATACAAATCACCGCAGCGTTAAATCTGATTTTGACGCCTTGGTTTTTGATGTTTTAAGAATTGGAAGAGCATTGGTGTAATGTTTACGGGAAATTTTATTTATAATTTTTTCTAAAGTTCATCCACGAGGTGTTGCAAATTACTAAAATCAAAATTATTAAGCTTTTATATTTCTTCAGTCACTAACAAAATTTCGAGTGCCTCCCAAACATTAGCGTAAGGAATAATTTCTTTATCAATGCCTTGTTCGAAAACGTCAAACACAGTATTGTTCAGCTCGACTAAGGTTTCATTTGCTTCGTCAAAACCTTTTTTAAAGTTGCTGGGGTATTTTGATAAAATCATCAGCATTTTTAAAAATAAATGGCTGCGCGCTGTTACACCTTTTTTAGGAGTGTAACGGTAGCGATATTTATCTATAGATTCAACACTCAGTTCCGATTTACTATCTTTATCTGTAAGGTTCAAAAGACATTCTACTACATAAATGGAAATATTTAAACCGTCTTTTTCTTTGTTTAGAATAGAAATATCGTTTACAACTTTTGTTACTTTTCTCTTAGTAACAACATCTTTATCTTTGGGTTCAAAATCAAATACTTTGGCGCGTTTCAGAAAAATAAAATATAATTTTAAAATGGCAAAATTATCTTTGATTAATCCTTCTTGAATTTTAAAATTAGTGTGATTTGTAGCCAATGCATAATATTTATGGGCTTCAGCGTATTGCTTGGCATGAAAGCAAAGTTGGACAAAGTATTTTAAGGATGAAAACCAAGTAACATTGTATATCCTATGCTTTTGTAATATTTCAGGAAAAATTTTGAATGCGTCTTCGTATTTTCTGAGTTGGATACAACACAAAATTTTTTGGTTGTAAAAAACAGTTAACGGCTGAATACATTCAAATTCTTTTGTTTTAAAAAAAGCAATGGATTCATCTACCACTTTTTCAGCTTCACTGTAATTATTTAATGCGGTATATCGAAGAAGTAAAATTAATCGAGAAATTAATTGTGTGTTGAAGTTGGTGTGATCTAACAATAAATTCTTTCTGTTTTCAAAAAAGTCTGCTACTTTTTTTGAAATTTCTTGTTTCGTTAGTATCTTATCTGTTAAATCAAACTCAAGTTCAAAATAAAAGTTTGTAACCTCAAAATTTACATCAATGTCTTTTTTCAGTTTAAAACTGGCTTTCTGGAAATAGTAATAGTTTTTTTTGTCATAAATTGTAGCATAAGTATTTGCAATGTTTTTTGCTAAATCGAACGCAATTTCCGATAATTCGAATTTAAGAGCACGTTCAAATAATCTTTCAGCATAAGAAAGAGCTGGTATTCGCAAACCTCTGGCGAAAATCATACTGATAGCACTATACTCTCTAACAATATCAATATGCGCGCTTTGCAAATCTGTAAAATTAGCATTGCTGCTGTCTAAAAAAATAAATGTATTGAATGTTTTGTCTTTATAGCGCGCTTTAAAAACTTTGTATTTTCCATTAGCATCTTTACCATCGCCATAGAAAAACTTTTCCGCCTCCACCTCATTTTTAAATTTTCCATCGCGCAATTTTTCGTAAAAAATGGTGTAGTTAGAATTGCTTTCCTCGTTAGCAAGAATATCAATGTGGCGTAGTCTGTACTTGCCTAAATACTGTGAAATATTTTCTAGAGCTTCAAATGAATCCATAAAAAGTCAGTTTTGTTAACATTGTAAAACTAACAAGAAGTTTCCAGAATAAAAAATAAATCAAAATTTATTCTAAAAAAACTTCTGTAGGATAATTTACAATTCACTCAATCCAAAATCGTAAAACGTTAATTAGAAGTTTTCGGAATGATAAAAAACTAAAAGTCAACTATTTACAAAGGAAAATTCCATAAAATACTCTCAGTTTCACTGTTACGATTTCGTGTAAACTGTCCTTTTTTTCTATTTTATAAACCCTCATCTTTGCAATACGAATCAGGAAATAGGATTCTACTGGTTTTGAATTAAACTCTTTGTTCATTCAAAAAACCTAAAAGTATGTCCCCTATTTATTTTATTCAGTTTTTGTTATTTATTCATATCATCGAAGATGTTGCTTCCATTTAGCACCTAAAAAAACGCTTTGTACTTTCAAAAACAAGTGCGCAATTGTTGCTGTACTACAAGATTATTCGTTATCGAAACATTTAGAATTAAAACAAGCGTTTCCGCAAGTGCCTCA
>JAYVNT010000072.1:0-7471 GCA_043758285.1 Flavobacterium sp. | reverse complement strand
CGCATTTAAAATAACTAAAACCATGTTGTGGTTTGATTAAAGATTAGAGAACACGATATTATTAATGCCCCAAGTATAAAGCAAAATAATGTTGTGGTTTGATTAAAGATTAGAGAACACGATATTTAATTATGAAATTTTGTTCGTCATAAGTTGTTGTGGTTTGATTAAAGATTAGAGAACACGATATTGAACCAGATATTGATGTATTGTGATTAAGTGTTGTGGTTTGATTAAAGATTAGAGAACACGATATTATCGGACAGTTTAAAAGTGGCAATCAAATGTTGTGGTTTGATTAAAGATTAGAGAACACGATATTAACATATTCCGACAGTGAAATAGCCGAATGGTTGTGGTTTGATTAAAGATTAGAGAACACGATATTTGGCTATGTCGTTTCCGTTTACTTGGACGGTTGTGGTTTGATTAAAGATTAGAGAACACGATATTTACCTATCCTTTAACAATCGTTTACTTAATGTTGTGGTTTGATTAAAGATTAGAGAACACGATATTAAATATAACTAAATCCAACTCCTTCCACTTGTTGTGGTTTGATTAAAGATTAGAGAACACGATATTTAATAAGATATTAGTTTATTAAAGGCACGAGTTGTGGTTTGATTAAAGATTAGAGAACACGATATTATCAATGGATGAGAAATACAGTTAAATCAGTTGTGGTTTGATTAAAGATTAGAGAACACGATATTCTATGAGAAGTAGCGGATTATTGAAAGCAAGTTGTGGTTTGATTAAAGATTAGAGAACACGATATTGTTGAACTATCTAAAGGTTATTCAGGAACTGTTGTGGTTTGATTAAAGATTAGAGAACACGATATTTAACAAATCGAGAACCATATCCATCAGCGTGTTGTGGTTTGATTAAAGATTAGAGAACACGATATTATGAGTTACACTAAGCAAGAACTTGACGAAGTTGTGGTTTGATTAAAGATTAGAGAACACGATATTTAAAAATGCAACTGTTAGAGCATCAAGCGGTTGTGGTTTGATTAAAGATTAGAGAACACGATATTTTTGCTTTCGCTCGTGCACTAGCCATAAGTGTTGTGGTTTGATTAAAGATTAGAGAACACGATATTTGTCTTGCATCAACAACCACATCATTTGTGTTGTGGTTTGATTAAAGATTAGAGAACACGATATTTAAAAAATGATACAGAAAACATGAAATCAGTTGTGGTTTGATTAAAGATTAGAGAACACGATATTAGTTGGCTTGTTACCTTCTAATAATCAAGAGAATAAAGTGTTATATCGTGATAAAAAATGCTCCTTTTATAGCTTGATACCCTATGATTGGAGCATTTTTTTGTTTGCAAAGTTTGAGGATTTTAATTTTTATCTGTAATTTATTGTTGTATTTTGGGGGACAGGTCGCGACCTGTCCGCACATTTATTCATTATTATTAAAGCAGGAATCAGTGCATATAATTGAAATGGCATGAAAAATAGGAAAAGAAATCGAATGAAAGGATTCGATTATTCGAGCAATAATTTATATTTTGTCACAATTTGTGTTCAAGATAGAATTTGTTGTTTTGGTACGGTGATTTCGGAAGGGATGGCAGGGACAGGTCGCGACCTGTCCGAACATAATCCCGATGAATTTAATAAAGAAATGCAATTAAATGAGTTTGGTGAAATCGTTAAAAGCAGAATGAATTGGTTATCCGAACAATATAAATATGTTGATATTCATAATTTTGTTATAATGCCCAATCATGTCCATGCAATAATTGAAATTGATAGAATGAAATTGGAAGGAGCAAGTCGTGATTTTACCATAAGTAACGAAGAAGTTAAAATAAAATCGTTGTCTAGTTTAATAGGCGCTTTTAAAACAACATCGTCCAAAATAATTCATGAATGTGGATTTTTAAGTTTTGCATGGCAACGTTCTTTTCATGACCACATTATTCGTAATGAAAGATCGTATATGAACATCACTAACTATATTGACACTAATCCAGAAAAATGGATGCTCGATACTTTTTTTAAAAAATAATTAAAAAAGTTCCAGTTGTGTTGGTTGAGGTGCTTTAGGCACTTCCATTTTTCCCCAAAAGTTGATGATGTTTCCAAACTGTTTATCAGTTATTCGGAGTACGCTTACTTTACCCAGCGGAGGCAATAGTTTGTAAATCCGTTTTTCGTGTACATCCGCACTTTCGCTACTGGCGCAATGGCGAACATAAACCGAGTATTGCATCATAGCAAAACCATCCTTCAAGAGGTTGTTTCTAAATCCCGAAGCATTCCTTCGGTCTTTCTTGGTTTCTGTTGGTAAATCAAAAAATACAAATAGCCACATAATTCGATATCCGTTTAGCTCCATAATTTTGGATATTTAATCTTCTTTCTATCTCCAGTATAACACTGTTGCAAGGAACTAGCTGTTTTTTGAAGTGCCACCATCAGTGGGCTTTTTTCCTCTTTAAAGTAGACAGTTCGAGTTAAAATTTGCAAAAGGTCTGATTTTATAGCAGTGTTTAATTCTTGCTCGTCAAATTTTTGCATGATACCATAAACAGCTTCATCAACAATAGGGCGGAAAGGTTCCATGATGTCATCCGCTAAGGCAAAAGCGTTGTATTTACTTTTATGATGAATTCCCAGAGTGTTTAACAAACCACTTCCCGATAGTGCTCTAGCGGTTGCAGCACGCAAAATGGCATAGCCATAATTAAGGAAATTATTTGGATAATCACCAAAACGCTCCCGCTTAAAATCCATCTCAAAAAATGATTTCCAATACTGGCTCGCAGCAACACCCTCCATATTAGTGCTATCTCCACTCAAAACTTTACTTGCCAAAAAAGGGAAACTATTTTTAGCACCCGTTATTTTTTCTAATAGTATTCCTTGATTGATAATTTTTTCAACAATAGTTTGTTGCCATAATTGTTTTTTCAATGGCACACTTGCTTCAATTTGGTTTCTAAAAATCTCCTGTTGAATGTGATGGCTGTTGAGATTGAGAAACATGCCATTGGGGATATGATTGTTATTGCAAACTATCACGGCTGTGTTGTTTTCAATCAAAAGGTTCATTGCTGGGATGCTGAGATAAGTTTCCCCATGATCAATAACTAGAAATCCAATATCTTCAATAGGTATAATACTTTCTCTAATTTCAGATTTTAGAACGAGTTGTAAATTTTTAGCTGTAATAACAGTTTTATTTTCTACTAGGAGAGACTTTCTTATCATGATGATTTAAATTAATTATTTAAAACATAAAGTTAAATATTAATTTAATATATATTTGATTATAAACTAAATACCTTATAAATAAGCAAGGTAAATGCCAATTTTTTACAAAAAAAACGCTCCACCAATAAGGCAAAGCGTTCTTAAAAGTTGGTTGAATAACTATTCCAACCCTTCATCCGAGAAACCGATACTAACTCAATTTCAACAAATGCAACACATTAAAGGCACCATTGTTCAGCATATACTGCACACCATTAATCTCTTGAAAAAATTCAATCAAAATCAAGTGCATGCCCGTACCATGTATACTTGGAGCTGCATCAGGCGACAAAGCAGGCGTAATAATCCCATTCGTAATAGGATAAACATCCTCAGTACTCAGGGCTAGCTCATAACCGCCACTAGCAAAGTCAACACGCAGAAAACCAACCTGTAAGCTAAAATGAGTTGCGCCATCAGGACTACGCAACTGCTCTGTAGGATTAAAAGCGCTAATGGTAACCTTGCCACTAATGACGTCAACAGCAGAACTAGCATTCAAAATACTGCTATACGTAGCACGAGCATTAAAATCAAAACCCTCAATAACCGCTATTGCCAGGGGATTGTCTAATCCTTTTGCAACATTTCGAGCACCACGTGCACTAACAGTGTCCATGTTTTTCAGTTGTCCCATAACCCGAACAAGCCGACTAGTCAACTTACTGTCTTTGGCTCTAAACACCATCGGTCCTAAAGCAGACCGTAACAATTTTCCAGAACCCGCAATACTCCCAAACTCCATTCCGTTCTCTCGTGTTCGAGCAAACGCAGGATCGTTCATAATACGGTTCTTGCTAACACCTCCCTTGGTGCGCACAAGGAACCCATCGGCACCTTTGTAGAAGGTCATGTCATCCATCGTACCTTCAAATTTAATCAAGCTTCTAACTTTGGCCATTGTAAAAAAATTTATGAATTAATAATGACACAAAGATATTGGGCAAATTTCGCGGCACTTGTCAATCTTGCCGAAACCCGACAACAATTGCTATAACAAACATAATTAGTGCAAAAAAGGATGAAATAGCCAAATTTGCTTAAAACTACCTAATTTGCTGAAAAATAATGATAAAACTAACAAAATCAAATAGTTATAAAACACCGATAATCACAACATCATACTCTAAAAACGGCAGCTAGTGTATGACGAGTGTATGAGTAGTGTATGCCGAGTGTATGGGTTATGTATGCCAGAAGTATGGAACAAGTATAGTAACCATACTGTTGAGGTATGCTTTCTAAAATCAAAATACAACGTACTCTTGTTTAATTAATATAAACACTTACTATTGAGTAAATTACAACTATTTTACTAGATTCACACAGATATCAACACATTTATTAAAATGCCGATATTTAAATCGTTGATAAATAATAAATAAGCGCAACTTTTCTAAAGTATAGTAGAGACCAATAAATTCAATTTAAGCGATTTAAATTAATTTAATCAAATTAATGAGACAAATTACCTAAGTTTAAAAAACTCAGAAAATTGTTAATAAATGGCATTATATTGTTGATAACAAACTTTTTAAAACTCATTATCTTATTTTAAATTTGTGAAGTTAAAACTTATGAAATTAATTTATAATCAAAAAAAACAAAAAACATGAAACGAAAGTATATTGACTACTGCCGCAACAAACCTACAAGCCATGAGCAAGAAAAATTTAAAAATTTGTATTACGACGAATGATATAGCACAGATAGAATGTTGCTCATTGCGCACCGCATCTCAACGAATGAATGATATGAAAGTTTTTTTCAAGAAAAGAGAAAAGCGACATAAAATTACCTTCAGTGAATACGCCGAATACATCGGCGTTCCCTTAGACGAACTCGAGCAGCACCGTTCTGCTTCATAAAGGTTCCTCAAGCTTTCATCCTACCATTTTCTGCATTCACGGCAATTCACCACAAACCGCTCTGTGCTGATTTTCATAATCCTTTTCACATGTAGCTTAAAAAAGCTAAATCCAGGTCAATCCACCTAAAACAACTCCGCGTAAATCTTTATAATCCGTTTAATCCGTGGCAAAAAATAAACTTACAATTAAAAACAAAAAAAGCCCTGATTTCCATCAGAGCTTCTCATGCTGTAGTGACCTTGACTGGATTCAAACCAGTAACCTCTTGAGCCGTAATCAAGTGCGCTATTCAGTTGCGCCACAAGGCCTTTTTTGTGGGTGCAAATATAGGTATTCCTATTAAATTCGCAAATGAATAGAACACTTTTATTTTGTAATTTTTAAAGCCCGTGCTGTGACATAATACCGCCAACCAATGATTGCCAGTTGCCATTTCTTGGCTTTACTCAAATCCAATTGTTGCCGGCTAAAGCTCGGTAAGAGTAGCTTGTTTAGTTTGGCTAGTAGTCTATACATTTTGATACTATTTTTCCAAATGTACTAAGAACATACTTTTTGTGAATGGTCTTAGTTTGGTTTTTATGCCTTTTGTGTTTTAAATGATGCTTTTGTTTTCTTGAGTTCTTCCGTTGTTTTCTGCAACTCCTCCTTGGCTTTCTGCATTTCCTCTTTGGCCTTTAGCATTTCTTTTTTAGCATTTTCTGTTTCCTCATTGTTACTATCTGGAACTGTTTTATCTGTTTTTGGCATTAGTTGGTCTAATTGCTCCTGCATTTTTTTCATCTGCTCATTTAAACCGTTCAAGTTTCCTATAGCAGGATCAAAACCGAAATTGAATTTTTGCATCTCAGGGCTGCTATACGATTCAAAGGTATGCTGCTTTTTAATAGCTTCTAATTCCGCTGCGGAATAGTCATCGCCACCTTCTAAAACTTCACCGTCTTCAATAACTAATGGTTTTTTGCCATCGTTTTGAATGATGATTTTAGAACTCGATTTGCCATAACCGCCATCATTTGGAAATGTAAAATTATAGGATTGCGATTTTTCATCTCCATTTCCCAGATTGAATTGCTTCATAAAATTAGAGCCATTCGGAAAATTCCCTGCTGTAAAATCTTCATTAGTAGGTTCTCCAAAACCAATTTCGTCTCCCTTTTTATAAAACTTGATGGTGTTAATTGGCTTTTGATTATCCAATTCCATTGTGCCTTTACTGCCATTTTTATCAGCATAAGATACTTTGATAGCGATGATTTCGGCTTTACTATTTCTTTTCACATTAGAATAGCTGATTAGGACACCATATTCGCTTAACGATTTGATATCATCATTCATTTCTTGTTCTGGCGTGTTCTTATTCCAAGTCATGTAGACGCTATCTTTTTTGTTGTTTTCATCTGTAACTAAAGGTTTTTTTAGTTGAGAAAAACCGTTGCTCATTGCCATGAATGACAACATCATAACGAAATAAATTTTACTTTTCATAACGTAATTTGTTTAGTTTAAACTGTTCTTAATTCGCAAACAAAATTAAAAAAACCTTTTTTTTTATAAAAAGGTTTTACAAATTTTTAACTATTTTAGTAAAACGTTCTCTTTGAATAAGACGAAAAACCCAAATGCCAGAGAGCATTCCTAACACACCTAACACACCCATAACAAGCCAATTCATTTGATAACCATAAAACGCTATAATTTCCATACCAACTTTAGCACTTAGAATGTGGGCTAAGCTAAAACTCATTGTGTAAATAGCCATGTACCGACCTTCATGACCTTTTGGTGCACGACTTAGTGCTACAGCATTGGAAAACGGAAAAGCAAACATTTCGCCAAAGGTCATAAACACCATCATAATGATTAAAATGCCTGACCAAGTATTGAAAAGCATTAGAAACAAACTAATTGCCATTAGTAAACTACCTACCGCTACTACTTTTACTTTGCTTATTTTGTGGCGTTCGACATAGCTAACAATGGGCATTTCGAGGAAGAAAATCATTAAACCATTCATGGTTAATAGCAATCCGGTTTGAAACTCGGTTAGGTTGAATTGTTCTTTGTGATATAAGGGAATAGTGGTGAATACTTGAAAGAACAAAACACCAGATACCAAGCAGGTAAAGAGAAAAATCCAGAAGGGTTTATCTTTGAATACGGAATGGGTGAGTACATCACCTGGATGTTCTTTGTCTCTGAAAGCGGTTTTCTTCTTTTCTTTTACTTTTATCCAAAAGATAAGTATGGCAATTATACACGTGCCGCCATCAACCCAAAACAACCCTTTGTAGCCAATACCCATAATGATTAATC
>JAYVNT010000071.1:0-2364 GCA_043758285.1 Flavobacterium sp. | reverse complement strand
GATTCTTTAACGAAATTTCTTTTGGATCTCTTCCACGTAATCCCGGAATAGATACAATTTCGTTGTCTTTATTTTCACCTGGCCATGCTGAACCAAATTTTGTTTTTAATAATTCTGCTTGCTTTTCAATGATAGAACAACCTTCTTTGATATCATCTGTAATTACATTTCCTCCAAAAGGAACTACTGCTGTATGTCGAATAATTCCATCTTTAAAAATGGCTAAATCCGTTGTGCCACCACCTATATCAATCAATGCAACACCCGCTTCTTTTTCTTCCTGACTCAAAACAGCATCAGCCGAAGCCAATGGTTCTAATGTCAATCCGGATAATTCAATTCCTGAGCTTTGAATACATCTTCCAACGTTTCTGATAGATGATGCTTGTCCAACCACTACGTGAAAACTTGCTTCCAATCTTCCACCATACATCCCGATTGGTTCTTTGATTTCAGATTGTCCGTCGATTTTAAATTCTTGTGGCAACACGTGGATAATTTCTTCTCCGGGAAGCATTGCCAATTTGTTTACTTGGTCAATCAGCAACTGAATATCTCGTCCACTGATTACTTCTTCAGGATTATTTCTAATCACATAATCCGTGTGCTGAATGCTGCGAATGTGTTGTCCAGCAATTCCAACAACAACATCGTTAATTTTATACCCTGAATTTGCTTCTGCTTCAAGTACTGCTTGTTGGATAGATTGAATTGTCTGCGTAATATTATTTACTACACCACGAGCTACACCAAGACTTTTGGATTTTCCGACACCTAAAATTTCTAACTTCCCATATTCATTTTTCTTGCCAATCATGGCAACAATCTTGGTTGTTCCAATGTCTAATCCTACTGCAATATTTTCTTTTTCCATACTCTTCTATTTAATGCAAACCACTTGCTTAGTAAATCTCAGATTGATCCATTTGTATTTATTCAAAGTGCTGTCCGAAATTGCCTTCTGAAAAAAGGCCTTATAATTTTTAAATTTCTTATCAACATTTATAATTTGACCAAAATCAATCTGAAAATCATAATTTCTATTCAACATAATTATGCTTCCGTTAGGCAAAACTTGCACAGCAATGATATTTTTTTTCAAAAACTCATCTTTATCAATCGTCTTTAAAACTTCAGATAATTTTTCTTTTTTTACTACAGTAATTTCTCCCGATACTAGTGGAACTCTGGCTGTATAATTATCTGATAACGGCATCTTATTTCCTTCATAATCAATATAAAAAGAACCCGTTTCGTCAAATACTCTTCCAATTGGTGTTTTTTGTTTCACCACCGCTTTTAAAACCCCATCAACACTGACAAAAACATCCGCTTTTTGGATCATTTCTTGTTTATTGATAGAAACTTCCAATTTCTTCAAATCTAAATCAACTTTGTTGATTGTTTTTAGGTCTTGATTTTTTTCTATTAACAATTTATTAACCATTTCTTGCTTCAAAAAAAGCGTGTTTTCACCCACAAAAACAACCTCTGTTTTCTTAATTTTTCGCATCGAATTTCGATACGAAGTGAACGAATACAGGAAGATTACCAATGCAATCATCAATACTAAACGTATATTAACCCAAGTGAAAATTTTCATGATAATGCTTCTTTTATTTTTGGAACTAATTCACCAATATCTCCTGCACCTATTGTTACAATTATTTTTGCATCGCTTTCTGAAATTGATGGAATTAAATTGGTTTTTAAAACTAATTTTTTGTTATTATTTTCAATTTTTGAAAGTAACCAACTTGACGTAATTCCTTCCATCGGTAATTCGCGAGCTGGATAAATATCTAGCAAGATAATTTCGTCAAATTGTGATAAGCTTTTGGCAAAATCGTCTGCAAAATCTTTGGTTCTGCTGAACAGATGCGGCTGAAAAATTGCCAATACTTTTTGATTCGGATACAATTCGCGAACGGCTTGATGGACTGCATTAATTTCGGTTGGGTGATGTGCGTAATCATCTATGTAAACGAGATTTTCATTCTTTATTTGGTAAGAAAATCTTCGTTGGACTCCTTTAAATGAAGCCATAGCTTTAGCAATGGTCTTGGTTGGGGAACCAAAAGTTTTAGCCATCGCTAAAGCCATCATGGCATTCATTAAGTTGTGTCTTCCTGGTAAACCGAATTGTATATTTTCAATGGTTTCGGATGGTGTTTGCACATCAAAAACATAGTATCCATTTTCAATTCTGACATTAAAAGCTTTGAAAAGCCCCCTAACCCCCGAAGGGGGAATTATATTGCTTTCGCAAATTTCAACTTCTATTCCTTCTAATGGTAATCCTTTTGGAACAAAGAGTTTGGATTTATCTTCAACCTTAGCAGCAAATTCTCGGAAGGAATCTTC
>JAYVNT010000070.1:0-7475 GCA_043758285.1 Flavobacterium sp. | reverse complement strand
ATTTTTTTAACAATAGTTAAACCTAAACCTGTACCACCATATTTTCTGTTAATTTCAATCGAACCTTGAGAAAAACTCTCAAAAATACTCTCCTGTTTATCTACGGGAATACCAATTCCGGTATCGCTAACGGTAAAATTTATTCTTGAATATTCTTCAGTAGTTTCTATTAATTTTACACTCACTTTTACTTCTCCATTTTTAGTAAATTTCAATGCATTGTTAATTAAGTTTATGAATATTTGCGACAATTTAGTTGGATCACCAAGTAGTATTTCAGGAACGTCTGGATCTATTTCTAAGGTAAATTTATTGTTGTTTGTGGACGCAATTTCCACCATCGAATTTTGTATGTCTAACAATAATTGTTTGATGTTAAAATCAATATATTCAATTTCTATGTTATTGGAATCGATACGGTTAATTTCTAAAATTTCATTGATGAATGTCAACAGATAATTTCCTGAAAACTTCAACGAATTTAAGTAGTGTATTTGATTTTCCTTAGGATTATCTTCAATCAATAAATGGGTTATTCCGTTAATTGCATTCAGTGGTGTTCTTAATTCGTGACTTACTGTTGATAAAAATTCAGCCCTTGCTTTTGATGCTTTTTCAGCATTATCTTTAGCAATTTGTAATTCATAATTTTTCTCTTTTAAGATATTATTTGATTGACTCCTGATGATGTTATTCTTATACAACGACAAACTCAAAAGCGACAAAATAGTAATCAGCGCAATAGCTAGAATACTAATTAGTTTGGCAAATTTATTAGTTTTTTGTTGTGCTTCATTTTCTTTAGTCATATGATCAATAGCTTTCATCCGCTCACTTTCCTTGAAATCTACATAGTCATTTACATCTAGTTTTGTATTGTTCAAATTAGAAATGCTATCCTTCAATTCGACGTGCGCTTTTAAGAAATCATACGATTTTTTTAGATCCAAGAGTTTTTCGTAAATCTTACTTAGCTCTAAAAGAATTTTTGCTCTTTGATCAAAATTTTCATCTTTTTCACTTAAAATTAAAGCTCTGTTATAGTAATTTGCTGCTAAATTATTATTGTTTAATTTTTGTTCAATACTTCCTAATTGGAACAAAGCTTCAGCTTTAGTTTTAAAAATATCTTTCGAATCGTCTTTTGATATAATTTCATTAAACAATTTAGAAGCCAATTCTATTTTACCTTTGTTTTTGTATAAAATGCCTTTTTGTAAATTCAAAAATTGAGAGGTATCAATTTTTAGATCATCATAAATGGATTGTGATTTCACAAAATTGTTTTCTGCTTTTGAAAATTCTTCCAAGTTCATATAACAAAGACCAATATTGTAATAACACAAGGCATAATCTGTTGAAGGTGGAAAATGGCTGTATAAATCAGCACTTTTGGAAAATGTGTCTATCGCATCGTTTATTTTTTTTAACTCAAAATAGGTTGTGGCTAGTATGAATAAAGCATTTGCTTTCCCTCTTATATCATTATTTAATTTAGCATAATTAAATGCTTTTTGCGAAAAAGCAAGAGAGGATTTGTAGTTATTAGTCTTTTTGTTGAAGTTGGCTAATTGAATATAATAGGTTGTGCTATCGATTTCTTTAATCGAATTTTTTTGCCCAAATGACAAAGTAGAAATAAATATGAAAATCCAAATCCATTTCATTTAACTGGCAAATCAAAGATTAATAATGTTAAAAGTAGGTAATTTATTTTTTTAACAAAAGAATTAAATCAATTATTCGAGAGGAATAGCCAATTTCGTTATCATACCAGCCAACAACTTTTACCATTTTTCCGATAACAGAGGTCAATTGCGAGTCAAAAAGACACGAATTTCTGTTGCCAATAATGTCAACGGAAACTATAGAATCGTCTGTATAATCTAAAATTCCTTTAAGATTTGTTTGTGATGCTTTTTTAAAAGCAGCATTAATTTCTTCGATAGTTACTTCTTTTTTCACATAGCAAGTAATATCGGTCAATGAACCATCAGGAACAGGTACACGAATACCGCTTCCACCAATTTTACCTTCCATTGCTGGAAAAATTTTGGTCAGCGCTTTGGCTGCACCAGTTGTGGTTGGAACAATACTTTGGCTTGCACCACGAGCACGACGTAAATCTTTATGGGGTTGATCATGTAAACTTTGGTCGGTTGTGTAGGAGTGAACAGTCGTAATATAAGCTTGTTCAATGCCACAAAGTTCATCGATCACTTTTATCATCGGTGCTGCATTGTTGGTAGTGCAACTAGCGTTTGAAACTATGATTTCTGTTCCATTTAATATATTTTCGTTGACACCAAGTACAACTGTTTTAATTTCTGCAACTTCAGATGGTGCAGAGAGAATTACTTTTTTGGCTCCAGCCAAAATGTGTTTGTTGATATCTTCAAAAGTGTTGAATTTTCCCGTGCATTCTATAGCAAAATCAATATTTTTCCAATCTAAATTACTGATTTCTTTTTCATGAAAAAACAAATAGTGTTTTCCATCAATGATTATTGATTGTTCATCAAAAGAAACTGAAAATGGTAATATGCCGTGAATGCTGTCGTATTTTGTCAAATGGGACATCGTTTTGTTATCAGCAATGTCGTTTATAGCAACAACCTCAATCGAAGGGTGATTGAGCAGCAAACGAAAAAGATTTCTTCCGATGCGACCAAAACCATTGATAGCGACACGTGATTTATGTTCCAAGTTTAGAATTGTTTAAGTGTTTTAATATTGTTTAATATTGTTTAAAATTATTTAAATAGTAGCGATTTATATTAAACCAAATTAAACTTTTTAAACCTTTAAACTATTTAAAGAATATGTTTCTCAGCGTGATAGGATGAACGCACTAATGGACCACTTTCTATGTGACGGAAACCCATTTTTTTGCCTATTTTTTCGTATTTCTCGAATTGTTCTGGTGTGATGAATTCTTTTACTGGCAAATGTTTTTTGCTGGGTTGTAAATATTGACCAATAGTAACAATATCAACATTGTTGTCTCGCAAATCTTGCATGGTTTGTATCACTTCTTCTTCTGTCTCGCCAAGACCAAGCATAATTCCCGATTTGGTTCTTTTGATTCCTTGTTGTTTTAAATAGCGCAACACTTCCAAACTCTTATCATATTTTGCTTGAATACGAACTTCACGAGTCAAACGGCGTACTGTTTCCACATTGTGAGACACTACTTCAGGATTGGCGGCTACAATTCGATCAATATTATTTGTATTGCCTTGAAAATCTGGAATTAGTGTTTCTAAAGTCGTTTCGGGATTCATTCTACGAATGGCTTGAATGGTTTCAAACCAAATGATAGAACCCATATCTTTCAAATCATCTCTGTCAACACTTGTTATTACAGCATGTTTTATTTTCATTATTTTAATAGAACGTGCTACTTTTTCTGGTTCATCCCAATCTACCGTTTCTGGTCTTCCAGTTTTAACGCCACAAAATCCGCAAGAACGCGTACAAATATTTCCCAAAATCATAAACGTTGCTGTTCCTTCTCCCCAACATTCGCCCATATTTGGACAACTACCTGAGGCACATATAGTATTGAGTTTGTATTTATCTACAAGACCACGAAGTTCTGTGTATTTTTGTCCAAGAGGTAATTTTACTTTGAGCCATTTTGGCTTTCCTGTCGGTAAATTATTATCTAGAATGGTTTCCATTATTACAATTTTTCAATTGCAAAGATAAAGAATGTAGTTTGAAGATTATTGATTTTTGGTTTCAGTTTTTCTTATTATTGGATAGACAAAATCTTGATTTTTTATTCAACCAAACTTTTATAAATCATCGCGCTCAAAATTCCCATTCCAAAACTTAATAATGTTCCAATTAAGATATATTCTGTTAATCGAACATCTTTTTTTTCTATTAAATCGCCGAATCTAAATATTGATTTTGCCGCAAGCAGAAAACCTATTCCTTGCCAAAAATTGCTTATTACGAAGAAAAATACAAATAGTCGTTCTAAAATCCAATATATTTCCCAGCATTGTTTGTTTCATCATTCGTTATTTTTTCTTCTGTACTATTTGTGTCGGGATCTCATTTGGCTAACACTATTTTTAAAATTATTGCAGTAACATAGCTTGTGAAAATTAACGCTATTGCAAGTGCTAAAGTTTTAGTTTCTAATAGCCATTCAAACCTTATTCTATTGGGTTGATATTCGTTTATAACAAACGCAATTACTGCTAAATGTAATAATTGGTCAATAAAGAAACACGCTTTTTCGTTTTTTTTGTTTTCGACATATAATTTTATACAATTAATTATATAATGTGAAATACTTATAAAAAGTATTCCAATTAAATGGTGCTTATTAAATCCTGTCGTTGCGACCAATAGCAAGAAATGCAACAGTATGTGGAGATAAAGATAGTTGGATTTAATTTTATGTTGCTTTTTATCGGTAACTCATTTATTGGGCTGTAATAAAAAATCGCCTATAAAGTGTGCTAAGACAAATTGTAGTGATAAGGTTAGCATATTTTAGTTAATTCAGATTTATACAAATTAATAACATTCAAAATTTCGTCATAACCACCTCTTTTCATGGCAGCGCTAATGGTACTTTGACTTTTTTTATTTAATTTTTCAGCTAACTGAATTTGATTTAAGCTTTGGTTTTCTAGTGCTAATTTTATAATCTCTGCCGTTGAAACGGACCAATTATTGGCAAAAAACATGCTAAGTTGAAATACAACATTAAAAACGTTGTCAAATGCAGCGTTTTGGGATTTGATAGCTAATGTATTTTTTTCAACTCTTCGAATTGCGTTTCCGAATTTAAAAAAGCGGTTCCATTTGACTAGGTTATCCGTTCAGAACGGTATTCAATTTCGCCTAAACGAATTGCCATTCGAATATCTAACAAATCAATTTTTTTAATTGCTGACTTATTAAGTATAGCAATTTCCAGTGCTGCATGAGCATTGATTACCAATTGGAAACTATCGCCTCTGTATATTTCCCAATTTTTGGGTTCAGTGCCATATTTCTGAAATAATTCCTTTAAAATACTTATCCATGCTGACGGATCAACTTTTCTTGAATTGATAATATCTCCTGTTATTACAGCTTCCATAATTTTTTTAAACTTTAATTTTATGCAAGATAATAAATAATATCGTTGATTTTGACGATATTCTTAATTATCGTTGAATTAGACGACAATAAATTCAATTAAAGTCATTCCACATAGTCTAAATCTTTATCATGTGTTTCACTAATAGTAAGTGTGGCATAAATCGCTAAACCAAAGGCAATCAATCCCACAATTGCAGCAGAATTTATAACACTATTAGCATGTTTTAGATAATCAAATCCTATAAGCATTACGGGAACTGTTCCTCGAACCATATTAGGAACACTTGTTGTCGCTGTACTCCGCAAGTTGGTGCCAAATTGCTCTGCAGCAACCGTTACAAACAATGCCCAAAAACCAGTAGAAAGTCCAAGCCAGCAACAATAAAAATAGTACATATTTTCAGTTTTATTTCCGCTGAACAGCAATAAGAAAACACCAAGCATTGTAAGCAATAGCATCACTAATATGGTTTTTTTTCGAGAACGCATTGCATTAGAAATAAAACCACTTGCAAAATCACCAATGGAAGCAAAGATATACGTCCACATAATGGCTTTGGCTGGATCAATAGATGCAATACCCATTTCAGGGGCAAATTGGTTGGCCATAAAAACTAAAATTCCGATACAATACCAAATTGGAATTCCGATACAAATACATTTTATATATTTAAAAAACAGCGTTTTATTAATGAAAAACGAAAAGAAATCGCCTCGTTTGATTGTTGTATTTTCCTTAACGGATTTAAACATGCCACTTTCGGCAACACTAATTCTCAAAACCAATAAACCTAAACCAAGCAAACCACCAATAATGTATGCAGTTGTCCAACTTCCGGCTAACTCAACAGTGAATTGAGCTACAACAGCACCAAGCACACCAAAACCAGCTACAATTGAAGTACCAAGAGCACGTAATTCTTTTGGTAACGTTTCAGAAACTAACGTAATTCCTGCGCCAAGTTCGCCAGCCAATCCGATACCAGCAATAAATCGTAAAATCGCATAAATAGTTCCTTTGTCGGCAAAATTCATTTGAGGTAAAAATCCACAAGCAATGTTCGCCAGAGAATAGACTATAATCGAACCAAACAAAACCGAAAGCCGTCCTTTTTTATCGCCATAAACTCCCCAAATAATGCCGCCAAGAACCAATCCTATCATTTGATAATTGATAATCATCGTTCCCACTTTATCAGCATCCAATCCCATACTTTTTAAACTTGGAATTCGTACAATACCAAAAAGCAATAAATCATAGATATCAACAAAATATCCCAAAGCAGCAATAATAACTGGGAAACTAAATAGAATTCGGAATTTTTCTTTGGAAGTAAATTGTTTCATTTCTGACTGTTTTATTTGTTAAATATAGAAATAAAAATAAAAAACCCGCAAGAATTTTGTTCCTGCAGGTTCATTTATCGTGAAAATTATTTGGTTAAACGCCTAAAGCAGTTCTCGTTTTTTTAGTTAAACCATCTTTGTGAACCATCACTGAAATAGCTTTTAATTTTACATAAGGAACGCTGATGTAAACAAAACCATCTCTACCTGATTTCGTTCCCCAAGAGTTTTTTACTTTGTAATATGGATTTCCTTTTTGATCAATCACTTTGCCAATAATATGCATCAAATGATCATCTTGTGTATCAAAATTTTCAAATTCTGCTTGACGATATTCTGGTGTAATATTTTTTTCGGGTTTAATTTCTGTTAAAATAATCTGGGCATCAGCTTCGTTTTCTGGAATAACCGCAATGCCATTTTTTTCAGAAAAAGTAACTTCGCTTACATCTGTATCCAATGCTAAAGTAAATCCCTTTTCTAGTGCATTGTCAATGTTTTGGATAAATTCATCTAAAGATAAATTATAAAAACTGCCGTTCGCAAAATTGTCAGGAATGTTCAGAATAAATTTCGAATATATTGGCTGACTTTTATACGACGTAATCGTCACATAGTCATTTAAATTCAATTTGGTCGTTGCCAAAAACTGTTGTGGTGTCAGCGATTTTTCTTCGTTACTAATTTTACTATTATCAATAGAAGGTTTAGGAGAAATTATTTTATTTTCATCGAATTTTCCCATGTATGAATCTAGAACTGTCATATAATCTGCTTTCCAATTTGGATATTTTTTGGGTGTTTCAGCAACTGCTTTTTTTACAATTGCTTCTAATTCCGCTTCCATTTTGGAGTGATTGTATTGCTCATCAGGATTTGTTTTTCCAATGTAATTACTTTCTGGAACAATGCCATATTTTTTGGCACTGTTGATGACATCATGGCTCAAACCGCCTTCACCAAATTGTGCTTTCCCTTGTCGCATCACATAATTTTCGGCTTTATCAAGATAGGTGTTG
>JAYVNT010000069.1:0-2366 GCA_043758285.1 Flavobacterium sp. | reverse complement strand
CTTACGAACACGGAAAATGGGAAGCGGGGTATAACATGATTTTTTCGGGCGTAAGGTGGATAGGGCAAATGACCGACAAAACGAACAAGATGGATGTATATGCTATACATTCCATTTTTGTAGCTACAAGCTATAAACGTTGGAAGGTAAATGCAGAAATCATTGACGTATTCAACACTCAATACGAGGTAGTAAAATTTTATCCCATGCCACGGCGAAATTTAAGAATTACTTTATCGATGGATTTAGACAAATAACAATCAACACAAAAACAATAATTTAAACAATAATATTATTTATGAAAACAACAAAAATCATTACAACTATTTTATTAACTGCACTTTGTGCTCCAATATTTATTTCTTGTAATTCGAAAGATGAAGTGTCGTCAACAACAGAAGTTAGCACCGGAGTTTTTGTCTTAAACCAAGGGAAATACAACTCAAACAATGCTAGTTTAACTTATTATGACTTTGCAACTAGTTTTGCATCGGCTGATTTATTCTTAGATAAAAATAACAGAGGACTTGGCGATACCGGACAAGACATGATTAAATATGGCTCTAAAATTTATATTGCTATGTATAAATCAAGCTTAATTGAAGTAATTAATGCTCAAACAGGCGTTAGTGTGAAATCAATCCCAATGAAAAATGCTGCTGGAACTTCAAGTTCTCCCAGATCACTGACTTCTGCCAATGGTAAAGTGTACGTTGTACTTTACGATGGACATGTATCACAATTGGATACTGTTTCGTTCGCAGTGGAAAAGACAATAGCTGTAGGTGCCAATCCAGATGCGAGTGTGATTACAAACAATAAATTGTACGTTGCTAACACCGGCGGAATGGCTGCTGTGATGGATAGTACAGTTTCTGTCATCAACTTATCTACATTTACTGAAACGAAAAAAATTAAAATAAACTTGAATCCTGGCACTATTAAAGCCGACAGCTATGGTGATGTTTATGTAGCTTCAAAAGGCGACTACAATCTAATTCCCGGAAAATTCCAACGAATTGCAGCAGGAACTGATGTAGTTACAGACATAGCTGTTGCTGTTAAGAATTTCGATATTATTGGAGACAATGCTTACATTTCGAATTTCGATTACGATGCTACCTGGCAAGCTGCCCACAAAACAATAGCTGTGTATGATGTAAAGAACGAAAAGCTAGTCAGTGCGAATATCGTTACAACTGACATTATCAAAACACCTTATTGTATTACTGTTGATCCAACTACAAAAAATATTTATTTAGGGGTTAGCGATTACGTGAACAATGGAAAAATGTATTGTTTTGGACAAGACGGTGCACTTAAATTTACGTTCACAACAGGATTAAACCCTACAAAAGTGGTATTTATCACAAAATAAATAACAAATACAGGCATTAATTTCTAAGCAAAACAAAATGCATGTATGGAATAATTGAAGATAAAATGCTGCCATATTTTATTTTCAGTTATTCCTCTTTTAATTCAAACAAAAATGAAAGGATACGTTCAGGTATACACAGGAAACGGTAAGGGAAAAACCACTGCCGCATTGGGTTTATCAATCAGAGCTTTGGGAGCCGGAAAGAAAGTATTTATCGGGCAGTTTGCAAAGAGCAAACATTATTCTGAACTTGAAACGATTGAAAAATTGCTCAAAAATATTACTATCAAACAATTTGGAATGGGTTGTTTCATTTTTGAAAAGCCAAAAGAAGAAGATATACAAGCAGCACAAAAAGGACTGAAAGAAATTATGTCCATTATCGAATCTGATGAGTATGACGTGATTATTCTGGATGAAGCAAACATTGCAGTTCATTACAATCTAATCACTGCAGATGAGCTAATAAGTGCTATAAATAAGAGAAACAAACGCACCGAAATTATAATCACCGGTCGTTATGCTAAACAGGAAATAATGGATGTTGCCGATTTGGTTACTGAAATGAAAGGAATAAAACATTACTACCAACAAGGTGTACAAGCCAGAGTTGGAATCGAAAAATAGAAAATTTAATTCATAATTTACAATACATAATTCAATGTCGTTTAGTTAGTGGTTGGTTCTAAATACCTAAAAAATAGTTCTTTGAAAGTTTTGTAGATTGTTTTATATTGCTTATCTTTATAGGGTATATAGGGGGTAACTCTAATAACCAAACAAATGAAGACAGCCGTGTAAAACTAACATTAAATATAACATATGAACTTGAAAACGAGGGGTTTACGAGCCATTCAAAAGATGGCCTTATTGGGGTATTTACTCGTATTAGAAAGTTGACTATCAAAAACTTAATTATTCTGATTATGTCTTCATGTAGTTCTATTCAGCGAGATTTAGATAGGTTTTATAAAAGTATGGATCG
>JAYVNT010000068.1:0-2368 GCA_043758285.1 Flavobacterium sp. | reverse complement strand
GTTTTATCAAATCTATTTCAACTTCACCGATAGTCGATGGATTGGCAAGTTCGAAAAAACCTTGAAGCCAGTAAATAAAATCTCTCGAATTCATATTATTTTTTGTTTAAAATTTTATAATCTTTCCAACCACCATCGGTGGCTTGCTCACCATTCTTTTAAAATTTAAAAATCAACACCATCGTATGCAACCAATCTGGGCGATTGATTCAAATGTTGTGACGATTTAATCAAATTGACCAAATTGTTAAAAACAATTTCGGGAATTATTTCATCAATATTTTTAAAAATTTCAATTAATGTTATTTTATAATTTTTACAAATGTATGCAATTAATTCCATTAAATCTGTCCAATTGTATGCAAAATTATATATATTTTTATGTATTATAAAATCTGTGTGAAATGGCTTTACGTTAACTTTGTAAGGAGTTCTACAATGAGTTTTATCCAATCTTGAAATATGTACATAATATCCTACACTTTGATATAAACCAAATGGACGTTGATTTCTTTCATGCACCGAAGAAATGTAAACAAAATCTAAAAATTCCATTATAAATTTTGTTTTTATAAATTGTTCATTATTTGTCATAAATTCATTCGGAGCAATCCGTTGTTAAAATGTTTTTCATCATTTTCAATATTAATGAATTGTCTATTCAGATTTTTAGCCGAAAGTCCTATCGAACAACTTCCAGAAAAACTATCCAATATTATAGCATTTTCACTTGAATAAGTTTTAATCAAATATTCACATAATGCTATCGGCTTTTGTGTTTCATGTATTGATGATTTTTGTTTATCTGATGAGAATTTTAAAACATCTCTTGGATAGCGTGTTGTTGAATCATAGTCACTGAAATTATCACCTTTGTTATATAACACGGATTGATTATTTGTTGTAGCTTGTTTATGTTTAGCCGTGCTAACTTTACGAACATGACCTTCGGTCATTTGTGGAAAATATTTTGGCAATTTTTTGTAAAACACTAAAATATTTTCATGACATTTCATTGGCATTTTCTTCGCATTATAAAAACCTGTTGCGGAGGTCTTTTCCCAAATCCATTCGTAACGATAATTTTTCAAATTTGAACAAGCTAAAATTTTATCGAATGGACTTTGAGCAAACATTAAAACAACTCCATCATCTTTAATAATTCGATTGAAATCTTTCCACAATTTTTCCAAATCAATATTCTTGTCCCAATCGGCTTTTGTTATATTATAAGGCATATCGGTGAAAATCATATCGACACTTTTATCATCAATTTGTTGATGTACATCAAAACAGTTTCCAAAATAATTTTTATTAAGTTCTAACATCTATTTGTGGTTTAATTTTAACGACATAACTATTGAAATTTTGAGCAATAAATGTTCCTTCGGTCACAGATAGACAATATAAATCATATAGTTCGTTTTTCATAAGTGAATTAGTTTCACATGCTTTTAAAAACGATTGCGAAACTTCACTCACACCTTTACCGTCACGATTAATTTGTGAAATAAATTCCAATTCGTGTGGAAATTTTTGAATAATTGGTTTTACGTACATAATCTATCAAAGTTTTCGTTTAATTTCTAATAATTTTAGAGCAATTTCACGTAGTGAATCAATATAACTTTCATCATGTCCCCATGTTTCATTATCTAAAACTATTAAAATTTTTTGATATGCGAATGTGATGTGTTTTTTCACTTCGTCCAATTTTTCGTCGGTAGTTCTTATAACTGACATATTTTTATTTTCTTAAATGTTTATACAAATTTTGGAACAAATCCTCCTTGTGAGCATCCTACAATTGGTATCATGTTATCACCCATCGTATCTAAATGACACATATTTTTCAAAGTATTATACCAAGTTTTTTCAAATTGTTTATCAATTTTATCAATTTCCACCAACACATGAAATCCGCCACGAGTTTGTAGAAATGTTAAACATTCGTAATTAATATCGTTTTGTAAACATAATTTCAAATCTTCCAAAGATATTCCATCGAAATCTAAATCCATATAAATTGTTCTTGATTTCGATTTATGAATTTGTGAAAGAACTTCTTGATGTGGATTATATCCATCATAAGGCTTCGTTACAAGGTCTGCAAAATGTTTCAATGCTCCAACTGTCGCTCGTGTAACACTTCGTGGATTAGGCGTAATATATATGGCTAATGCTTCATTTGGAATTGCAATATCTTTTGAATAATATGAGCCAACTTCACATTCAAGTTGTTTAATTTTTTGAAACAAATATTTCTTATTCGATGTAAATCGTTTCAATTGTGCTTTATCACTTTGGATATGTGGAAAAACATTTATTCCATCATCGTTTTTACAATACTTACTTCGAGCCAACAGAG
>JAYVNT010000067.1:0-2375 GCA_043758285.1 Flavobacterium sp. | reverse complement strand
GTTTTTTAAATGAATATCAATTAAGTAGCTCCCAAAAATCAACATGGTTGATGATAATGATACTTATGCCTTTTTTAGGATTGCTCATCTTTATGGGAGTTGACAGTAACAACAAACGATAATAGTAGTATCGTTTTTCTTTGAAATCACCTTAATTTTTTTGCCGCTAATTGCACTGATTAAAAGAATTTCAAAAATATAATCCCCGTATTTATTATAGTTTAATAGTATTAAATAATCAATTAAGAATCGCTAATTGAATAACTCATATAATGGATAAAGAGCACTAAAATAGTATCTAAGAACAATTTTAAAATGCTAACTTGAGGTTTATATAAATGTATCCACTTTTCTTGGAACTCCAAAAACCAAGATAACTAAAATCAATAAAAACATCCTACACACAGACGACCAGAAATCAAGAAACACTCAAAAATTAAAAGTCAAAGTAATGATTTCTTGTCGATATGACCAGTAAAACTTTGGAAGCTGTTTTGGCGGAATACAAAAAACTTTCGAGACTGGAACAAATTAATTGCTTTATAAGTACTTAATTTTAAAATGATTATCGATGGTGTTAATTCGACTAAAAATATGAACTGCAAAGTTTAATTAGCATAACAATTCTGTAGTATAACGATTATTTAAGTCCTTCATCAATTTTTTTTGTTTCATAGAGTATTTCGGGATTAGGTTTGTGTCTATATTTTATTTCAAATCTAAAATATTCACACATACCTACATCTTATGAAAACATTACTACATTTTTTGTTCAAAGAAGCATTTGCTATTTTAACAACAACAAAACTACTTTTAAGTTTCACTCCTTCGAGAAATTTAAAAACAATTGATAAGCAGGTTGCAGTTACGCCTGAAAGTAAAAGACTAATCAATAGTTTGTTATTCTTCGTTGTTTTTCTGTTTACCACTTCTGGTATGCTAGCACAAGTAAGTATTACCACTGCTACTGGCGGAACTATTTCTGCGGATAAAGCTGCGAATGCTATAGCTCCAGCTTACACTACTTTAGGAAATATAGTAATTACCGAAAGTGCTAGTTCTAAAAATGAATTTCTATCGGGGACAACAAACGGTACAATAACATTATCAGCTCCATCAGGATGGGCATTTCTTGCAGGAACAGGTAGTGTTTCGGCAGCAGCATCTAATAATATAACCTCTCAATCAATATCGGTAACAGCAAATTCGATTGTTGTAACATACAGTGTAAATACTAGTGGTAGTTCTAAAGATACAATGACCATTTCTGGTATTCAAGTACGAGCCACTGAAGGTGGTGACATCCCAAGTACTGGTAACATAGTTTTTTCAGCTACTTCCCCAAGTATAAGCGGGATTACGGCAAATACTACCATAGCTGGTGCTTTGTCGCAAACAGTTGGTACTATGAGTAGTTTAGTGGTTACGCTACCGGGACAAACCTTTACCGATGGAACGACATTAGCGGGTAGCGGTAACACTGGTTCGGTAACATCACAAACCATTGGGACAACTTTTACTATAGCAAAACTAACAGCAACCGACCAATTTTATAATGTAATAACCGCTTATAGCGGTACTAAAACTATAACTTACAGTGGTCCTGGTTCCAGTTCAGGGGGAGCACCATCTTACATAACTAGTGTTTCATTTACTTCAGGAGTTTCAACTACCGCACTTACAACTTCATTGCGTAAAGCAGAAACTGTTGCAATTACAGCTAAAGAGGCTACTTCTTTCGGTTTAGCAAGTTCGAGTTTTGTAGTGAACCCAAAAGTGGTAACACTTACCAGTCCAGCGGCAACATCAAAAACGTACGATGGCACTCCTATTGCTGCTATCACAGGAGCGCTTTCCGGCATTTTAAGTGGAGATTCGGTTACATTGAGCGGTACTGGAACTTTCGCCAATGCAACTGTGGGAACAGGAAAAACAGTTACTTCTACAAGCACTTTGAGTGGAACAGATGCTGCCAACTATTCATTAACACAGCCAACGGGTTTAACGGCGAACATAACCGCAGCGTCATTAACCATTACGGGATTAACAGGAGTAAGCAGAGCATATAACGGACTAACCACAGCTACTTCATCAGGAGCGGCAGTTTATGCTGGATTACAAAACGGGGAAACCTTTGCCGTAACAGACACACCAGCATTAAACTTTTCCAATGCACTTGTTGGAACAGGAAAAGCCATTACGGTAACTGGATATACCGCACCAAGCAGTAACTATACGTTAACACAGCCAAGCTTAACAGCGAACATTACAGCAGCTGCTTTAACCATCACAGGATTAACGGGAGTAAGTAGATCATATAACGGACTAACAACAGCCACATCATCAGGAACGGCAAGCTACGTTGGTTTACAAAA
>JAYVNT010000066.1:0-2375 GCA_043758285.1 Flavobacterium sp. | reverse complement strand
GTTTTTTATGTTCTCAGGAACATTTTTACTATTGTCGGCTTGATTGCAGGCTGAAATTAAAGCCAGCGAAATAAAGGGTATTATTAAAAATGAAGTATTCATACTTGTATCGTTAGATTATGATACAATTGTACGTTGGCAATTCTGAAAGGAATCTGAAAAATTAGAAAGAAATGGTTAATTGATGAAGATTATTATGGGTTACATAGGCTATTTTAAGCCCTGAAACCTCTCCGATTCTTTTTACAATAGCTAATCCCAATCCGGTACTGTTTGGGTTCGACTGATTTTTTTTGAAGCGTTCAAAATAGGAGTCCGCAGTGGCATTTAGTTCATGCCCGGTATTTTTAATAAAAAGTTGATTTCCATTCAAAATAATATGAATAGTCCCATTTGGGATATTATGATAAACAGCATTGGAAATAAGATTGTTTATTAGTATTTCCGCCAAGGCTGCGTTTATTTTAACTTTTTTTCCTTTAAGAATATCTTGCGTAACGTTAATGTTTTTCTCTTTTAATTCATCTGAATAAACCGACAAAGCATGGTTAATCAAATCTTCTAATGCAACTTCATTCAACTCTACAAACTGTTCATTATCTATTTTAGAAAGTAATAATAAACTTTTATTTAGTTTGGATAAACGCATTGTTGTATCATACAACACATTAATAATTTCCGCTTGTTCTTCAGAAATATTTGGTGTTTGAAGCAATAAATCGAGCTTCGATTGAAACACAGCTAAAGGCGTTTGTAATTCATGCGCTGCATTTTCAGTAAATTCTTTTTGATTCAAATAGGTGGTATAGTTTTTCTCAGTTAAGTGAAGTATGGCGGTGTTAAGGTCATTAAACTCTTGGATGTTGGTTGATTGTAGAGCTATTTTCGGATTTTTATCAATCTCAAATTGTTTGAGTTTATCTACTGTATCATAAAATGGTTGCCATATTTTTTTTGAAATTCTGCGATTCAAAAAAACAAACCCCAACAAAAGAAATATTAATAATACAACTTGTGTTTTTACAATTCCAATTATTAAATCTTCGCTTTCAACTAAAGAAACACGGATAACAAGACGGTGTGGTAAGTTGTTTATAGTTATGGAAGTTGAAAGTTCTCTGTAAGGTTCAATTTCATTAGCTAAAGTATCAAAATGAAAGGTTTGATAAATACTATCTTTAAGTGTTAGTGTAGAATTTAACGGTGTAATAAAAATATCTCCGTCTAAATCCTGCCACAATTTAATCTCATCTTGTGTTTTTATCCGATTAACTCTTGTCTGTAATTCTTTTTTGCGAAGCACTAAAGATTCATCAACATCCTGAATATACAAATGCTCTATAACCGCATAAAAAACAGGTATTCCAACTATCAATGTGATAATCGAAAAAATGATATAGGTTCGTATGGTTCGATTAAGTAGTTTCATTGCTATCAAATTTATAACCAAGTCCGTACACGGTTTTTATGTAATCATTACATCCTGCCTCTGCTAATTTCTTTTTAAGATTTTTAATTTGAGCGTATATAAAATCATAATTATTCAGCATATCGGCATCATCACCGGAAAGATGCTCTGCAATGGCATTTTTTGAAATAATCTTGTTTTTATTGGCAATCAAAAATAATAAGAGTTCTGTTTCTTTTCTACCTAACAAAACTTCTTTATCGTGAACATAAATTGTTTTACCCTGTAAGTCAACTTTTAATTCTTGATGGCTAAAAATATTGTTCCCATCAAAATGCTTTCGCCTGATAACGGATTCTATTCTCGCCCCTAATTCTGAGAGATGAAAGGGTTTTGTTAGATAATCATCCGCACCCAATTTTAAACCTTCAATTTTATCATCAATGGCGTTTTTTGCAGAGATAATAATAACACCTTCTGCTTTTTTAAGTTCCTTTAATTTTTTTAAAACATCTAATCCATTTCCATCGGGCAAAGTAATGTCCAATAATATACAATCATACTCGTACAACTGAATTTTATCCATAGCTGTTTTGCTGTTTTCGGCATACTCACATAGAAAACTTTCGTTTTTCAGGTAGCTGCCAATACTTTTAGCAAGTTCTTTTTCGTCTTCTATGATTAGGATTTTCATTAATCAAATCTATGTCTTAATTCTGAAAGGAATCTGAAATGACAAGTTTTATCATTTTATTACTGCTATTCCAAAAAAGGTTGCCAATAGGCATAGGCTCACGCTCAATACAACATAAAGAATGGCTGTAACTGTTAAGTTACCGTTTATTAATTGGAATGTTTCATTACTGAATGTTGAGAAGGTGCTAAAACCACCGCAAAAACCAACAGCCCAAAATAAACGCATATTTGGGCTAAGTAATTGTTTATGATCGGTAAGGGAAACAATTAG
>JAYVNT010000065.1:0-2377 GCA_043758285.1 Flavobacterium sp. | reverse complement strand
CCCGAAAAGTCAGGTGGAGCAAATTACGATTGCTCTTATTTACAAGTTCATGGACGACATGGACAAAGAAGCCATTGCGTTTGGAGGCAAAGAAACTTTTTTCACAGGGGAATACAAGAAATACAGTTGGACAAATATTTTTGATCCGAAAGTTGGCGGACACGAAATGCTTACGCTTTACGGTGAAGCAATTGTAAAACTGAATTTGAATCCAAACATTCCGCAACTGTTCCGTGACATTTTTAAAAACGCATACCTTCCCTATCGTGACCCCGAAACTTTGAAATTGTTTTTGAAAACAATCAATGAGTTTAGTTACGACCATAGCGAAATGTTGGGTGATGCTTTTGAATACCTGCTTTCAGTTTTGGGTTCCCAAGGCGATGCAGGGCAGTTCAGAACACCAAGGCATATCATTGATTTTATTGTGGAAGTATTGCAGCCAAAGAAAACCGAAACTATTTGCGATCCTGCATGTGGCACAGCAGGATTTTTAATTTCTTCTTACAAACACATTCTGAAATCAAATTCCCCTTTCCTTGGGAGAGGGGTGAGGGGTGAGGCGAAAGGCGGGCTGACACCTGACGACAGAAAAAAGATGATGCAAAATTTTGTCGGCTATGATATTTCGCCTGACATGGTGCGGTTGAGTTTGGTGAATATGTATTTGCATGGTTTCATTACACCAAACATTTACGAGTATGATACACTTACGAGTGAGGACAGATGGAGTGAATACTTTGATGTGATAATTGCCAACTCACCTTTTATGACACCAAAGGGAGGAATTAAACCACACAAAAAATTCACAGTGCAAGCAAACCGTAGCGAAGTGTTGTTTGTAGATTACATAGCCGAACACATACACCCAGGCACAGGCAGAGCAGGAATAATTGTTCCCGAAGGAATTATTTTTCAGAGTGCAACGGCTTACAAAACATTACGCAAAATGTTGGTTGACAAAAACTATTTGTATGCAGTAGTGAGTTTACCGGCAGGAATTTTTAATCCATAAAGCGGAGTGAAAACGAGTATTCTGTTAATGGATAAAACACTTGCAAAGAAAACCGACAACATTCTTTTTGTAAAAATTGATAATGATGGTTTTGATTTAGGAGCACAACGCAGAGCCATTGACAAAAATGATTTGACAACCTGTTTGGATTTATTGAATCAATACAAAACAGCATTACAAGACAACAAAGAATTTACAAGCGATAACAAGAATGTGTTTTTGGTAGAGAAGAAAAAGATTGGAGAGAAAGACGATTACAATTTATCTATTGACCGTTATCGTGTGAGTGAAAATGTGAAGCAAAGTAATTATGAAATGGTGAGGTTGGGTGAAGTATTTAAACTTTCAAGTGGAAAAGGGCTTACTCAACAAAATATGAAACAGGGAAATTATCCTGTATATGGTGGTAATGGTATCAATGGTTATCACAATGAATATTTTATTGAAGAACCAATAATTGTGATTGGTAGAGTGGATGCCTATTGCGGAGCAGTTTGCATCACTGAACCAAAATCATGGATTACGGATAACGGACTTTATGTAACAGAATATTTAAAAGAAATAAATCAAAAGTATCTTGCTCAAACACTGATTCAACTTCAAATAAATCAATTTGCAAAGGTTGGAGGACAGCCTTCTATTTCACAAACCACAGTTTATGATTTGCAAATCCCACTTCCCCCTTTAGAAATCCAACAACAAGTCGTTTCCAAAATAGAAGGCTACCAAGCCATCATCAACGGAGCAAAGCAGGTAGTAGAAAACTACAAACCACAAATTGAAATTAAGGAGGATTGGGAAATGGTGGAGTTGGGAAGTGTTTGTGATGAATTTCAATATGGAAGTTCTAAGAAATCAAATGACATTGGTGAAGTTGTATGTTTGAGAATGGGAAATATTCAGAACGGACGAATTGATTGGAGTGATTTGAAATTTGCTCCAGACGATGAAGAATTTGAAAAATATTTTCTTACAGAAAATGATATTCGGTTTAACAGAACAAACAGTCCTGTTCATGTTGGCAAGACCGCAATTTTCAAAGGGAAACAAAAAGCCGTTTTTGCAGGTTACTTGATTAGAGTTTGTTATCAGAAAGATAAGTTGCTTGGAGATTATTTGAATTACTGTTTGAATTCACGGGATGCAAAAGATTTTTGCAACAGAGTAAAAACAGATGGAATAAACCAATCTAACATCCATGCAAAATCATTGGCAACTTTTCAACTTCCGCTTCCATCACTTTCAGAACAACAAGAAATTGTAAGCCGAATTGAAAAGGAACAAGAATTAGTGAATAACACTAAGCAACTGATTAGAATTTACGAGCAAAAAATAAAAGACGAAATAAATAAGTTGTGGAAA
>JAYVNT010000064.1:0-7514 GCA_043758285.1 Flavobacterium sp. | reverse complement strand
CAAAGAATATATTTATTAAAAATCACTTCTGTTACAATACTTTCTGCTTTCGTTTTGTCAAAGTTGTCTTCCGTTTCCCTTTTGTGGTCTTCCGTTTCTCTTTTGTGGTCTTCCGTTTCCCTTTTGTGGTCTTCCGTTTTCCTTTGTGGTCTTCCGTCAACAATTTTAGTCTTCCGTCAACAATTTTAGTCTTCCGTCAGCAAATTTAGTCTTCCGTTTGTCTTTTGAAGTCTTCCGTTAGCAAATTTAGTCTTCCGTTTCTCTTTTGAAGTCTTCCGTCAGCAAATTTAGTCTTCCGTTTCCCTTTTGTGGTCTTCCGTTTGTGATTAGTAGTCTTCCGTCCGCAATTTTAGTCTTCCGTTTTTCATAAGTAGTCTTCCGTTAACATTTACAAAACTTCGTAAATCGAACTTCTAACTTCGTACTTTCTACTGATGATGATACGGTTCGTTTTTAAGAATTGTAAATCCACGATACAATTGTTCGATAAAAAACAAACGCACCATTTGATGCGAAAATGTCATCTCGGAAAGCGAAATTTTGCCTTGCGCTTTTTGATATACTTCATCACTAAAACCATAAGGTCCGCCAATAACAAATACTAAAGTTTTGGCACCAGAATTCATTTTCTTTTGTAAATAATCTGAAAAACCAACGCTTGAAAATGCAGTTCCGTTTTCGTCTAATACTATCAATTGGTCTGTTGGTGTCAGTTTCGATAAAATCAATTCGCCTTCTTTTTCCTTTTGTTGACTTTCTGAAAAGTTTTTGACATTTTTAACATCGAGAATGATTTCCAAATCAAACTTGATGTAAAACGACAAACGTTTAGTATAATCATCAATTAATGATTGCAACGCTTTGTTATCGGTTTTGCCAATGGCGAGAAGTCTGATATTCATACAGTTTATTTATTCCAAATCTTCCACGCTTTTTCCGCTTGAAGTACTAACATTTCGTAACCGTTTTTGGTTATAGCACCTTTTTTTTTGGACTTTTTCAAAAACTGCGTTTCCTCAGGATTGTATATCAAATCGAAAGCGATATGATTTTTGGTAAAGTAATTATAAGGAATAGGTGGAAATTCTTTTGTATTTGGGCTTGTGCCAACAGGTGTACAATTGATAATAATTTGGTAATTGTCAAAAGTGGTGGCATTAATTCGGTCATAATCAATCATTCCTTCTTTTTCTTCACGAGTTACAAAAGTATATAGAATTCCGAGTTTGCCTAATGCAAACGAAACTGCTTTTGCAGCGCCACCAGTTCCTATAATTAATGCTTTTTTGTGATGTGGTTGCAACAGTGGTTCTAATGATTTCATAAAACCGTAATAATCGGAATTATATCCTTTTAGACTTCCTTTTTTGGTAAATCGAATGACATTAACAGCGCCAATTTGAGCCGCGTTTTTTGAAAGTTTATTCAAATAAGGAACCACACTTTCTTTATAAGGAATAGTAACATTTAGTCCTTTTAAGTCTGGATTATTAGTAATAATTTCAGAGAATTCTTCAACAGTTTGAATATCAAAATTATCATACACACAATCCACTAAATTTCCTAAAGCAAATTTATCAGTGAAGTATTTCTTTGAAAAAGAATAGCTTATGTTTTTGCCGAGTAAACCAAATTGTCTTCTCGACATTTTATTTTGGTTTTTTATTTTTGGCAATATACTCTTGAACAGATTTTCTATCCCAAACGGTTGGAAACATTTCTTCTAGAATGGTATGGTTTTTGGGATTAATTCGCAATCCATTACTCAAATGATAATTTCCTTTTTCTACTTCGTTTAATAACAAATGAAAACCAGCCAATCGATATTCTATTTCGTAATCATCTGGAAAGTATTCAGCTGCTTGAATTAATGTCAAAATTGCGTTGTTGTATTCGCCCATTATTTGCATGATATCCACCCAAAACAACCAAGTGTCCAACTGGAAATCGCCAAATTCAACCGCTTTGCGATAGCCAAATTCAGCTTCTTCAAATTGATCCATTGCTTTATTAATGGTCGCATATCGTTTCCAGTACAATCGATTTTGGTCGTCAATTGCTAACGCTTTGTTGACAAAATATAATGCCTTTTGATAATTTTTTTGACGAACATAAAAATCAGTAATCGCAATCCAACCTTTGTCTAAAAGAGGATCTTCGTGAACTGTTTTGTTGAAATATTTCAAAGCTTCAACCTTGTTGCCCAATTTTTCATAACATTTACCAATGCGAAGTAATGCATAGGAAGTTGGGTCGTCTAATTCTATTGTTTGATTGTAACTTTCAATCGCTTCTGCATATCTTTTTAATCGCTCTAAAGCTTTTCCTCTTTCCATAAAAGCACCTACAAACTCTTCATCAATATAGGTGGAAAGTTCAAAAGCAGTCGCTGCTTTTTCGTAATCTTTTAATCCATAATACAACCTTCCCGTTTGATGCCAAGCGATTTCACTGTATGGATTTCTGTCGATATAGGTTTGAAGGTATTCGATAGCAGCCATGTTTTGGTCTAAAAATTCGAAACAATACACTACATTATATAAAGCAGATTGGTCTTCAAAATCTTCTTCCAAACATTTGATAAAATTTTCTTTTGCAAGTTCAAAATTATCCATAAAAAGATACTCCATACCTATCAAGTTATAGACATCAGCATAATCTTCGGTATATTTCAAGGCAGTTTTTAAGAAATCAACCGCTTTCTCGTGGTCATCTCTTTTGGAATAAATATTGGCTTTTTGGATAAAAATTTCTTCGTTAGTTGGTTCAATAGCATAGAGTTCGTTGAGTAACTTTTCTGCTTGATCCAGCTTGTCATCATAGACCAGCATTTCTACTTGAACTAGTTTTAGACCTGTAGATTTTGGGTGTTGCTCTAGTCCTAATTTCAATGCTTTTTTCGCCAAAGTAGCTTTTCCCATATCGAGGTAATGCAGAATGATTTCCTCAAATTCCTCAGAGTCGAAAAAGAGAACTTTGTTGGTTTTCAACATTGATTCAAATTTCGATAAGGATAAGTTATAGTCTTCTTCTTCGTGATCCATTTGCATAATTGTAGGTATTAAAATTATCCTTAATAAAATTAAGTAAACACGCTTCTTTTTTAGAGAACTGCAATTATTGTTGTAAACAATTTAATTAACAATTTTTCAACTCGCTAAAAATCTCATTCATTGCTTCGATTATAATGGCGCAACCTTCTTTGATTTCGTCTTCAGATATGGTTAAAGGTGGAGTAATTCGGATAGCGTTTGTTTCAAAAAGTAGCCAAAACAAAATCAATCCTTTATCTTGGCATTTAAAAATTACTTTATTGGTAATTTCTGCACTTTTTGTCATCGCTGCTAGCATTAATCCTCGACCTCTAACTTCTTCTATCAAAGGATGTACCAAAAGTTCTCTGAACAACTTTTCTTTAACTAAAGACTGCGATGCGTAATCTTTTTCAATAATTTCTTCTAATGTAGCTAAACATGCTGCCGCAATGACAGGATGACCGCCAAATGTGGTGATGTGTCCTAGTTTTGGATCATGACTTAATAAATCCATATATTTCTCATTGGCAACAAAACCGCCAACTGGCATTCCTCCAGCCATTCCTTTTCCTACTATAATTACGTCGGGAATTACGTTATAGTTTTCAAAACCGAACAGTTTTCCGGTTCTTCCAAAACCAGGTTGGATTTCGTCAAGTATCATCAGAGCACCAACTTCTTCGCAACGCTTTTTGACTTTGGCTAAGAAATTATTTTTAGGTTCAATAAAACCTGCGCCACCTTGAATACTTTCGAGAATTATTCCTGCCGTTTTGCTTGTTATTTTTTGAATATCGTCCTCGTTATTGAACGTGATAAAGTCCACATCAGGAACTAACGGACGGAAAATTTGCTTGCGTTCTTCAAAACCCATCACACTCATAGAGCCCATAGTATTGCCATGATACGCATTGTGGCACGAAATTAATTGACTTCTTCCCGTTACTCTTCGAACCAACTTTAAAGCACCTTCGCAAGCTTCTGTTCCAGAATTTACTAAATAAACTTTATTTAAACTTGGCGGTAAATTTGCTGCCAATAATTTACAATATTCCACAGCTGGATGTTGTGCATATTCGCCATAAACCATCACGTGCGAATATTTATCTAATTGATCTTTGATGGCTTGATTAACTCTTGGATGCTGATGTCCTAAACTTGTAGCCGAAACTCCAGCGACAAAATCCAAGTATTTTTTGTTATTCGTATCGTAAATATAAGAACCAATGGCGTGTGAAACTTCCATACCCATGGGATAAGGAGAAGTTTGTGCTTGGTATTTTAGGAAATCCTTTTTCATTTTTTTTAACCGCAAAGTTCACAAAGTTGTATTATGTCTACCGAACACTACTTGATCATCGGTTTTGGGTTCTTCTTGTCGTAGTCTAATGTTGCTTTGCTTGGTTGTATTGGTACATTTTCTTTGGCCATTTCTGCTTTTTTATCGGCTTGAATTTTGGCATCGAGTTCGTTTTCTTCTTCAGGGAAAATATCGTCTTTGGATTTTATTCGTTCATCGGCACGCCAAATGAAACCTCGCAACTTTCTGGCATTTTCGGGTAATTCTTTTTCGGGATAAATATCGCCATCTGGATTGTCAAAAATTGTAATGGTTTCAATCGTATTTTTATCTAATATCAAATTGATTTTACTACCCACACTTTTGTTGATACCAACGAGCTCGTGTTGATCGTTACGTAAATAATAAATCACTTCAGTGTTTTTGACAATATCAACTTCGCTGAGTTTATTGTCTTTGAATTTGCCGTATAGATTTTGCCCTTTGACTTGATTAAAACCTGATCCAATGGTATCTTTTGATATAATGAAAGCATTATTCAGCACTTTGAGCGAATCGAGTTTTTCGGTGTTGTTATTTCCAATAAGATGCATAATATCGCCGGTCATTTGGTTATCATAATTCCACAGCACAGGTCTTCCGATTAGTTTAGTCAAGGCATCTTTTTGGCTAGAATGGATAGAATCACATTTACCACTCATATCTGTTTTGAAGAAACGTACATTATTATAACCACGAATTGTTCTATCGCCTACTTTACCAGTGATGAGCATTCTCTTACCATGAATATACATCGAATCTTTTTCTACCAATGTAATTGCAACTGCTCTTTTGGTAATCATCATTGAATCCTTTTCGGTTTTTAGATTCCGAAAAATCTCTGCATAATGTCCTTTGATAACCCCTTTATTTATCGAATCGGTAATTTTTACATTATTGGTAGCCGAAGCATATTCTCGGTTTCGGTCATAATACAAGCTGTCGCCTTCAATTCGTCGGTCTTTGTATTTGATGTAGGATTTTCGGAGGAAATAGGCAAAGTTCTTCTTAGTATCATAAAACCCTTTTTCGGTGTAAATAAAATTCTCTTTGCTGGTGATGGTTGATGGTCCAAATAAATAGGAGTGACCCGAATTGGTATAATAATCCAAATGGTTGGACTTGATAGTATATTTCGGATTGGTGATGGTTACGGCAGTCAAGAAACGAAACTTCTTTTCATTGGCATAATATTTTCCGGACTTGCTTTTCAGCGTGTTTTCTTTATTGGTAATGGTGCCATAGGAATTGTAAAACGCTTCCTGAGTTTTTCTATCAAAGTTAATTGTATCAGTAACCAATGTTGATTCGGGTGAACGCATAACTACATTTCCAGTGGCGTATGCTTGTTTTACCTCGCCATTGTATTCGGCATATTTACTGTTGAGGGAAAGGGTGTCGCCTTGCACCATTTGCACTTCGCCAAACGCTTTGATGTAGTTCTCTTTTTCAAAAACATACGCTTTGTTGCAGGTAAAGACAACGCCTTCGTGGCTCACGCGCACATTACCGCGCAAGAGTAAAGCATCAGGAATTTCGTCTTGATTTCTATCTGCAAAATCGGAATGTTCGATGTTTATTTTGGATGTTTTTTGGGCACTAACAAGAGTTATTGCAAACAGTAGTATTCCGACGTAAAAAAGTAACTTTTTCAAGTGTTTAATTTTTGTCAAATTTAGGAAATTAGGAACAATCAAAATCGTTATTAAGAATTATTTATATATCAAAATATTTCATTCAATTCTCTATATTTGTGACTAGGACTTATTGAACCATTTATAAGTTTGAAAAACAGTATGAAAACAAGTTTAACATTTGCCTTGCTAATGAGTTGTATGATAACCAATACCACCATTGCTCAAAAAAAGACCGCTATGAATGCCAAGCCCAAAGTAGTTGCTACGCCCAAAAAAGATGTTGTTTACCAAGTTTTTACCCGACTCTTCGGAAACAAAAATACCACCAACAAACCTTGGGGAACCATTGAAGAAAATGGCGTTGGGAAGTTTAATGATTTTACCGATAAAGCGTTACAGGAAATCAAGAAACTCGGTGTGACTTATATATGGTACACCGGAGTTCCGCATCACGATGTTATTAGAGACTACACAAAATATGGGATTTCCAATGACGATCCCGATGTGGTGAAAGGTCGTGCTGGTTCGCCCTATGCGGTGAAGGATTATTACAATGTCAATCCTGATTTGGCTGTTAATCCAGCGAAGCGTTTGCAAGAATTTGAAGCATTGATTGCTCGTACGCACAAGAATGGTTTGAAAGTCATTATCGATATTGTACCCAATCACATTGCGCGTAATTATCACAGTTTGAGCAACCCGAAAGGCGTCCGCGATTTTGGTGCTGATGATAACACTTCGGTGGAATATGATCGAAATAATAACTTTTATTACATACCTGGCAAAGCGTTTGAAGTGCCAACATCAGATACTTACAAACCTTTGAATGGCGAAAAAAACCCATTAATAGATGGTAAGTTCAATGAATTTCCAGCCAAATGGACCGGTAATGGTTCGCGCCAAGCCAAGCCGGATATCAACGATTGGTATGAAACCGTAAAAGTAAATTATGGTATCAAACCCGATGGTTCCAAAGATTTTCCGGAGTTGCCAGCTGGTTTTGAAAACAAAGATTGCAAAGCCCATTATGAATTTTGGGCAGCCAAAGATGTGCCAAGTTCTTGGAAAAAATTCCGTGATATTGCATTGTATTGGACAGCAAAAGGTGTTGACGGTTTTAGATACGATATGTCAGAGATGGTGCCTTATGAGTTTTGGAGTTATATGAATTCTGCTATCAAGATGAAAAACCCAAAAGCGTTTTTATTGGCGGAGGTTTATAATCCTAAAGAATACAGAAACTACATCAAGCTGGGCAAAATGGATTATCTGTATGACAAAGTAGAAACCTATGATTATTTAAAAGCCATCATTCAAGGTAAAAAGAATCCAGATGGACTTTCGGATATTCAAAACAATATGGCGGATATTGAACACCACATGGCGCACTTTTTAGACAATCATGATGAGCAACGAGTGGCAAGTCCTGAATTTGCAGGAACGCCAGAGAAAGGAAAACCAATGATGGTGGTTTCGGCAACGATTAATTCTTCGGCAACGATG
>JAYVNT010000063.1:0-2379 GCA_043758285.1 Flavobacterium sp. | reverse complement strand
AAACCCTACTGGTGGACTTAGATTAGTACAAGATAAATTTCAGGTTGCTGGAACCATTATCAACCAGACTATTTATTTTAGAAATGAAGTATTTGGTGAACTAAATTGGGTAATAGAAAAGCAAACGCCATTAGTAGAAATAGCCATCAGAAAATTTGAAGTAATTATTTTGGGTGAAAACTTGGGGGTATTTCCGCTAAAAATTCGGCATAAGCCAAGTGGAGAAGCAGGGCAGCATAACTATACCACTTTGATTTCTTGGGGAGAATTGAACAAATCAATTCAAGAAAAAAATCTTACGAACCGTTTATTAAATCTCTACCGCTTTGATGATGCTACCGATACGTTCAGAGTAGAAATCTTATGAGTTTCTTTGAATATAATCATTTTTTATTTATTTTTGGACTGAAGTTGTCCAATATGTGTATGCAAGACTCATTTGGAGAAACAATTAAAACTTTACGAGAAAAAAAGCATCTTACTTTGAAAGAAGCTGCTAATATTCTTGAAATAGATTTTTCGATGCTTGCCCGAATTGAAAAGGATGAGCGTTCTGCAAATACGTTGATTTTTAGACGAATAGCAGATTTATTTGAAGTTGATGAAACACAATTAAGAATAGAGGCATTGGCTACACAAATTTATAAAGAAGCCAGCAAATATGAATTTGCAGAAGATGCCTTAAAAATAGTTTTAGATAAAGTTAAACAAAAGAAAAAATGAAACTCATCACAGAGGCATCGGCAGAAAAACTAAGAGGTGGATTTTATACACCGCCACCAATAGCTGAGTTTATTTTGAAGTGGGCAATCAATGGAGATTCCAACATAGATATTCTTGAGCCAAGCTGTGGTGATGGTGTATTTTTAGAAAGGATTAAAGGTTTAAATTTATCTTATAAGTCGCTGACAGCCATTGAGTTTGATGAAGAAGAAGCTAATAAGTCTCAGAATATTAAACTTGCCAATACCACCATTATCAATGCTGATTTTCATGAATTTTGTAATACAACCAAACAACGTTTTGATGTTGTAATTGGTAATCCACCCTATATTCGTTATCAATATTTTGAGCCAAAACAACAAATAGAAGCCGAAGATATTTTTATTAAAGCGGGTTTAAAATATACTCGATTAACAAATGCTTGGGTTTCTTTTATTGTAGGAGCAACGCTGCTTTTGAAAGAAAAAGGTAAAATTGGATTTGTTATTCCAGCAGAGATTTTGCAAGTTTCTTACGCTGAACAGCTCCGCAATTTTATTGCTAAACATTATAATTCTATCAATATTGTTTCATTTGAAAAATTGGTATTTCCCAACATCCAGCAAGAAGTTGTTTTACTACTTTGTGAAAAAGATGGTTCTAAAGAACATAAAATAGAACACCTTGAGTTAAGAGATGCAGATGATTTAAAAACGCTTGATATTAGCCGATTAAAAAGACCGCAGAAGAGTATTGACGTAAAATCTAAAAAGTGGACGTACTATTTTTTGGAACAAGAAGAAATAGATTTTCTTGATTATACAGGAAATGGCAACATTCCTAAATTGGGCAAATTTGCTAACGTACAAGTTGGCATTACTACGGGAGCAAATGATTTTTTTACTGTTCCACTTACAACGGTGCAAGAATATGATTTAGAAGATTATGCCCGACCAATGGTGGGTAGAAGTGTACAGGTTAATAGCGTAATATTCACAGAGAATGATTGGGAATTGAATCGTATCTCTAAAGCCAAAGCACATTTACTTGTTTTTCCTGAGAGAAAGGTCTTAAATCCCTTAAATGGTGCTGTCCGTTATATTGCCCATGGAGAAAGTGAAGGCATAAATAAAGGATATAAATGTGGTATTAGAGATGATTGGTTTGTTGTACCTTCTATAAAGGTATCTGATGCTTTATTTATACGAAGGAATAATGTATTCCCAAGATTAATCATTAACGAAGCCCAAGCCTATACTACCGATACCATGCACCGTGTGTACCTTAAAAGCAACACAAATTTAAGGGCATTAACTGGCAGTTTTTATAATTCTTTATCTTTGGCTTTCTCCGAAATTTCTGGTAGAAGTTACGGAGGTGGTGTTTTAGAATTGATGCCAAGCGAAGTTGAAAGAATCGTTTTACCTTATCAAGAAAAAAATGCAGCGCTATTGACATGGATAGATGAAAAAATGCGAAACAAAGAGGGCATTGATAGTATTTTAAAATATACCAATGAAATTATCCTAAAAGAAGGATATGGGCTTTCAGACAATGAAATAGCATTAGCACATACTATTTGGAAGAAACTGTCGAATAGAAGATTGAATAGGAAGTAAAAATGCTAAGACTCCGTTTATCCAATTTTTTTTTCAAACAGCAAAAATGGAAAAACTA
>JAYVNT010000062.1:0-2382 GCA_043758285.1 Flavobacterium sp. | reverse complement strand
AGAAAGCAAAAAGGTATTACGCAGATAGCAGCAGCAAAAAGCGTTAACGTAAATGATAAACTGTATAACGCTTGGGAGAATGGCAGAAGTTTGCCTGCCTATGTGTACATATTTCGCCTTAGTCATTTTTATAAAATATCTATTCACGCCTTATTAAAAAAAGATTTTTAAATGAGAACAAAAAGAAATTTGCCAGACGAATTGATTTTAGAAGTCCTTTCTTATAAAGATTCGCAACAAACACTAAAAAGCCTTGCAATAAAGTTTAAAATAAGTTCATTTAAGGTTCGTGAAATCCTTTACCCTGACAGAATTGTTTTTGGTAAAAAGGCAATAGATTTAGTTCCGATAGAGAATTTAGATTTTGAGACAAATGGTAATTTCGATATTGATAAATGGTCAAAAATTGTTTTTTAATGCGTAAAAATAATGACGAATACTTGATTTTAATTAAAAGTATAGAATATGGTAATAAATTTATTTGCGAAGAGTATACAACTAAACACCCTCAAAAGGATGTAATGTGCTCAAATTTTCTGTGTTCAAAAAAACTAACCCTTCGTGAACAATTATTTGGAAATGTTTGCGTTAAATGTTTTAAACCAAAAAATAAATATGGGAAACTACAAGGATGATGCAAGTTTTAGAAATGCTTTTTACACACTAAAGCAGTCTATGGATTTTTTTGATGACAGCTATAGGCAAGCACCCAACACTCCGGCTGGAAGTATTTCAAGAAAGTACATGGAAAAATGTAAATGGATGTTTGCTGATTTTAAAACAAACCCAATGTTCTCAAGGCAACTACAGGATGAATTTACAAAAGAAATGAGGGACTCTGTGCCAATTACAGAAAATATTGCACAGCTTTGTTTAAAATTAACTGTAAAACAAAAGGAAGAGGTTGAGTGGATGCTTACCAAGTTGATACTTGGGGAAGAGGTAACAGTAATTTTAAATTCCAAAACTTAAAATAGTGAATAAACTACAATACGATTTAGAGAAGTTCAGAATAAAATATGTTTCAGCAAGGTGTACTGTGTATGACAATATGCTTGTTTATAGTTTGGGACACCCAGGCAAATCTTTTGTTGAATTTGCAATAAAGCAGGCAAAAGAATTAATAGATCACTTGGAATTAGACTTAATAGTTACTAGCGGAGGTAAGCCATACTACGATACATTTACAATAAAAGACAAAAACCCACCAAGTTAATCGGTGAGTTTTTAGTATGTCGTCTAGCAAAAAGGAGAAAATATTCGTGACCTTATTGCAGCTAAGATAGCCCCATTAAACTTGAATATGAAAATTTATTCCCTAATGCTTGTTCAATGGTTGTCCAACCACCTTCAAAGCCCATAAACTTTCCATTAAACATTTTAAAATGTTTCCTCGCCACTGATAATTTTTCAACAAAGTTAATTCCAGCCTCATTTAGGCGGTAAAACCCATTTTTGGGACTACCATCAACCCTATCACAAATTAACTTGTCTATCATCCCGTAATGAACTAAATAAGACGCATCACCACATCTTTGGTAGCCGTGTTCGTTTAAAAACTTTTCTAAGTGGACAAATTCTGTTTTGTTATGCTTGTACAGAGCAATTAAGGAAATAGCCATGTTCGAGTTCATAGACCTTTTGTACATTTTTACAAAATTCCCACAACAGCTACAATGGTAGCCCTTGCTTTTCATTTCTTCTGAATCAAAGATTGTAGATTGCTTCATTTATTTTTTAGTGTTTTTTGAATCGTTGTCAATTAATAAATCCGATATGATTAACTGCACCCCAAATAAGGCAAGCTGCATTAATTCATATTCCTCCTCTGTTACACTATCCGATTTTTCCAGTTGCCCACGATACATTTCTATTCTGTTTAATAAAATCTCGGACGACAATAATCCAGAGTGAATAAGCTCTTTTGCTTTAGACACATCCTCTTTAATAGGATTTACTTTTTCTACGTTGCGGCTAAGGTTCATTTTTACAACTTTCATATACTATTATTTTTTCGCAATGGCTTAGTTTTTAATAAGTGGATTAACCTTTCGTCTAAATTAGAAAGAGGCATAAACATTCCCTTTTCATACAAGCCATTTATTTCTTCAAATCCGTATGCCTCAACTATTCTTTGTGCATAAGAAGAAAAGCCTGTTTCTTCACACCTTACGGTGTAAACTTTGCCTTCTTTAATATAATCTTTTACATCAGACAAAGGACTTTTATGCCCATAGTTCACACATATAACTTTCATAGTTTTTTTTATATTTAATAATAAATTACTTGTCATCATTTTTTAGTTCTTCATCACGCAATGTTCTAATATCTCGCAGCACATCTATCAGCCATTCTAAATCTAATTTATCAACCAGAATAGAA
>JAYVNT010000061.1:0-2382 GCA_043758285.1 Flavobacterium sp. | reverse complement strand
TTTATTGTATTTTACAAAAATTAATCTAATTTTTAATTTGTTTTTTATGCATCTATAATTTAATGTAGAGTAAACTCTACTTTAAAACTTTACTTTTTAATACACTAAAAAAGTAGAATCACTATTTTTTATCAGGGTATTTATTCACAGTTTTACAGAATAAATCCAATACCCATGATTATCCTGTCTTGTGCGCTGGGACACCCGAGCTAAATTTTGAGGTCAAAAATTTTAGCCAGCTCAACCTGCTCCCTATTTTTTAGGATTAATCTTTTATGAAAATTATTAGAATAGGGTGTTTGCAAGGTAACCATGTAGATTGTTTTCAAAATATCTATCACACTTTCTGGACTGTGTGAAGATTCCATTTCTTTTAATTGTCTTTCCAGTTCCTTATATATTTTGCAGGCAGCAAAAGATATACAAATATGGGCTTCTATTCTTTTCCTCAAATAATGGTATATGGGTCTTATTTGTAAATCAGATTTAGAAATTCTAAACGCTTTCTCTATTTGCCACAGCTGACCATATTTTTCTATTACCGCTTCTTTGGTTAAGGTGGTATTGGTTATATATCCTTTCAACCCATCCCATTTTGCATCTTCCTTATATTTTTCTTCATCTACCTCAATATTAACTTCCCCTTTCAATTTTAGGTATTTATTGTAACCTTTATTATTGATATTGCTTTTTGATAGCTTACCTGATTTTACTTTCTCTTTTAATTTTTCAAACCCTTTCTTTCTGTTATGAGCATCTTTCTTAGCTCTATTTTCCCTATAGCTTAATATAAGTGAACTGCCATCGGCTTTCTTTATAATTGTACTTTGGTTATCTAATAATGATTGAGATAATATTTTGTTCTTGATAATATTGGGTTCATTTTTTATCCTTGCTCCTATTATATATTGGTATTTCTTCTCTTTTAAGGTTTCAATATTTTTTTTAGAAAGCAAACCTGCATCTGCTACCACAATTAATTGTTCTGGCTTATGTTTGGTTATAAAATGCTCAATGATGGGTAGCATCGTATCACCTTCGTACTTATCGCCTTCAAAAATATCATAGTCTAACGGATAACCTCCTTCACTTACCAACAATCCTAAAACGATTTGTGGTTGCTGGTGTTTACCATCTTTACTAAAGCCCATTTTGCGTAAATCATCTTCATCGCCGGCTTCAAAATATAAAGTGGTTACATCATAAAATACGATGGCTATTTTGTTGTCAAATAATTGTAGTGTATGTGCTAAACTTATTTTTTGTACAAGCTCTATTTGGGTTGCATGCAATTTATCCAAGTAACGATAAATACTGTAAACACTTGTCTCTACCCCTTTGTATTTAAAAAGATAATCTACCGTTTTTAGCTTGCTTACAGGGTAAACTAACCGGGCAATTACAAGATGTCTAAACAAAATATCTTGTATGGCATTAAAACCAATTTCATCAAATATTTTCCCCAATAACAATTCTGGTCCAACCAAGTAAAATGATTCTATATTATCAATGAGTGTATTGATATAATCATCTTCCAGCGATTGATTGAAGGGAAATGAAGACTGCTTTGTAATTTCTACTATTTCTAGTTTGGCTTTGCTTACTAGCGTTGCTATTGCTATCTTATCCATAGAACTACCCACGGTTCTATACAATTCATACTTGCCAGATGACTTATCTATAATTTGAACACTAACGACTCCGCTTTTATTAGGTTTTTTACGAACAAACACAAAACAAATATAACATATCGCTCAAACTCAATAGGGACACCCAAGTTAAAAACACAAAGTGAGTATTGACAGGGGTTGTAGAGCTAAATTTTGACCCTTTTTTGGCAGCCGCACAAGACAGGAGAAGTTGGCGAATTCGAAGCACAAAACTGTCTGCCACCACAAAACTTGATACGAAGCACGAAGCTTCATTTAACCATTGAACCGCCAATTTCTTGTAGGTGCTGTAGCACAGGTTTTATTCTTCAATTTCGATGAATATTGATATACAGTCGTGTTTAAGTGATTCAGTCAATAATTGTTTTTGGTCATTCTCCAAGAACTCTATACTTTCAATGACTCTATCGTCTTTTATGTCAACACCAAGTCCTCTTAATTCGTCCGCTTCTTTTTTAGGTATTAGATAACCTTTGTTTGCTTTATGATGCGAAGTCCCGTCTAAATTTACTGCATAAATTTCTTGTTTCCCATTGGAAGGAATTACGTGATAGTGTCCTTTTACAGGCGGATTTGTCGATTCAGGGTGAAAATAATATCTGTTATTTGTCTTTTTGAAATTTTTAATACTCTCGTGCTCCAACAAAGAGTTTCCAAAGTCAAACGTTACCTCTATCAAATACGTTTCTTTAGCGTCTAAGCCAGTGGGGCT
>JAYVNT010000060.1:0-2386 GCA_043758285.1 Flavobacterium sp. | reverse complement strand
AATCGTACGAACTGTATCTTCACCAATGTGTTTTTGAGTTTCTAAAATTACTTTTTGGCCATTCGGTTTTATCACCTCTAAGGCATCCAAAATGTTTGGTAATGTAGCACCGCCTTCAAAACTTACGTCTATTACGGGACCAATTACTTGAGAAATTTTACCTGTGTTTGTTGACATTTTATAAGTATATAAATGTTTGTTTTTTAAAATTCGAGTGCAAAATTAACAATAAAAATCACAAAGAAAAACAATGTTGACATTCTGTTGAAAAATTTGCCCAAACCCTTATTTTAAACGATAATCTTCAAAAACCGACTGCTGAAATGCATGACCATATCTTGTCAGGGTATCCGCCATCGGATTTTTATCACCAAAAGAGTTAAAAATCAGCTCTTTAACGCTTTGTTGATAACCAATAAATCCCTCATTATTGATAAAACCTGCACCACTATTACTGCAATAAAACGCAAATGACTTTGTACTTGGATTAAACATGTTTTTTCCCCATACATATTGCTTGGCTTCTTCATCCATTTTCATCTGTTTCAACAAGGTTTTTGTGATATCCAACTGAGAAAAAACGGCAGAAACCTCTTTTCCTCTGTAGGTTGAGTCAATCACGTCTCCGAAAAATACCAAAGGAATACGATGGTATTCACAGTCGTACGGACTAAATTGTTTCTGACTTCCATGGCTGTGATCAGAGACAATTACAAACAGCGTATTTTTATACCAAATTTGTTTTTTTGCTTCTTCAAAAAAGTGCTGAAAAGCTTTATCAGCATAGCTTATTCCGTTTACATAATCGTTTTCAGCAGTAGCAAGTTGTTTCTTTTCTCCAGGAAAATCGTAAGGCATATGTGTGCTCAAGGTAAACCAGGCGTATACAAAGGGAGGTTTTGCTGCATTTAATAATTTCAGGTATTGATTTTCCATATCTCCATCCTGAATCCCTAATTTACCTCTGGGAATACTGCTGTCAATGTCTTTTTCTTCTTTCACTACATCAAACTTTTTATTGTAGATATAGCTTTTAATATTGCCATAAGTCAAGTCACCGCCAAACATAAACCCGCTTTGATAACCCTCTTTTTCTAAATCCTGATTGATGCAAGGTAGCTTAGCAGATTTAGAGCTTTGATTAATAACACTGATATGCGGATTGCATGGAAAACTGCTCAGCACAGCAGGAATTCCTTGATCGGAAACATATCCAGCCGGATACAGTTTTGTAAAACGAATTCCTTGTCGGCTTAAACTATCCATAAAAGGAGCAAAGTCATCTCCTCCAAATGATTTGATATCATAAGCACTCCAGCCTTCCATAATGATAAAAACAATATTTGGACGAGTTGTTTTTAAGAACGAAACAGTCGTGTCTTTATCCGTTTTATATAGCATCCCAATTATTTCATTCGCTTCCTTAATATCAAAATAGGTGTAAGGGTTTTCTTTAAAATGATTGAAATAATCGATGATGTTATAAGAAATATTCCATAGCGGATTTACTGTTGCATCATTTACTGCTGGCTGGGTACAGAAAAATGCATCGCCATCCTGAATAGGTATTTGTTGTATACCTCCTCTTAAAATTATAAAATTTAATATTCCTGCAATTGCTATAAAAACAAAACTTTTCCAGCGAAATATTCCAAACGATTTTGTATCAATCGGAGGATTATTTTTTAAAGAAATTTTACGTCTATATAGTTTAATGAATAGTATGCTTCCAATAATTGAAAGTGAAAAAAATAAAATTGTTAATCCCCAAGATGTTGTTTTGAATACTTCGGAAGGATGCAGAAAATGTTCTAATGCTTGCATACTTAATTTGGCTTTCCACTCTCGGTACAAGCACATTTCACCAATAGCAGTAAGTGAATATAAAATGATTAAAAAATAGTTTAATCCGTCAATTATTTTGAGAATAATTTTTTTTTGAAAGAGCGAGTAAAGAAAAAATAATATAATCGGAAAGAGTAGTAAATAACCAACCATCGATAAATCCAATCGTAAGCCTTTGTAAAAAGATTGAAAAGTGAGTGAGAAAGGAGTATCATTTAATAAGCTGGAAATTCCAATGTAGAATACTATCCGATAGATGAAAAATAAAATAAACCAAAATAAAATTAATTGGAATATGTGCTTGAAAATGGGTTTCAACTCTTCAGATTTTAATAATATAGCTGCGAAGTTATAAAACATTAATAAAATGAAGTAAATTCGTGGCAGAATTTAAATGGCTCAGATTGAAAGTTTATACCAATATCGAAGATTTTAAGAATGTCAGAAACCCTGTAGTTACCACGGGGACATTTGATGGTGTTCATTTAGGTCATCAAAAAATAATTTCCAGATTAAAAGATGTTGCTGCAGCAGAAAATGG
>JAYVNT010000059.1:0-21835 GCA_043758285.1 Flavobacterium sp. | reverse complement strand
AAAGTAAAAACTATTTTGGATAATGCTAAATGCACTCAAGAACAATTTAATATTTTGGCATCAGCAGTGCAGAATTTTCAATCTAGTTCGTTAGGAGCTTCTGGTGCTATTTATGGATTGTTAACCGCTTTTGCGTTTATGTTTCCAATGGCAGAATTGGGGATTATGTTTATTCCAATTCCGATTAAAGCTAAATATTTTGTACCCGGAATAATCGCTGTCGATTTGTTTTTAGGGTTTAGAGGAAGTTCACTTTTTGGTGCTGGCGGAACAGGAATTGCACACTTTGCCCACATTGGTGGCGCCTTGACCGGTTTCTTAATGATGTGGTATTGGAAACGAAATCAATTTAATAAAAACCGTTGGAATTGATATGAGCAAAATACTAGACGATTTAAAATTTCAATATAGAATAGGAGGCATTGCCAATAAAATGATTTATTGGAATGTTGGTTTTTTCCTGCTGTCCATTATTTTCTTCTATCAATTTAAATCTGGGAGTTTTAATTTTCCTAATTGGTTAGCCGTTTCATCTGAGCCAATGACTGTTTTAATCAATCCTTGGACTTTATTGACCTATGCTTTTTTACACTATGGCTTTTTGCATTTGTTTTTTAACATGATGGTCTTGAATTTTACAAGCCGATTGTTCTTAACGTTTTTTACCCAAAAGCAATACCTAGGATTATACCTTTTGAGTGCCATTTTTGCGGGTTTATGTTTTGTAGCCAGCTTTTATTTGTTGCATCAAACGTCAAATATGGTGGGTGCTTCGGCAGCTATAATGGCATTGTTAGTAGCCACAACTACGTATCAACCCTTGATGGAAATTAGGTTGCTGTTAATTGGCAATGTAAAATTGTGGCATATAACGGCTGTACTGCTTTTATTGGATTTGTTGCAAATTCAAATGGAAAATACCGGCGGTCATATTGCGCACCTGAGCGGTGCCTTTTTTGGTTATATTTACATCAGACTGTTGCAAAACGGAACGGATTTGAGTAGAATAGTTACTTCTTTTATTGATTTATTTACTAAAAAGAAAGCAACACCATTCAAAAGAGTACGCGTAAATCCTAGAACGGCACCTGTAAAAAGGGTAAGCAAAATTGTTGTCAAAGACAAAACGCAGCAACAACTAGATGAGATTTTGGATAAAATAAGTCAATCGGGTTATGATAGTTTGACAGCAGAAGAAAAAGAGTTTCTCTTTAAAGCGGGGAAGTAGTTTTAAGTTTTCTCCCGATAGTTATCGGGATCAGTTTTGAAAAAAAACATATAAACTTTTAAAACCTCATAAATCTAAAAAATGTAAATGAAGAAACTATCGTGGTTTAATAAAATGGTATTTGTGTTCAATATAGTGATTACTGTATTGACTTTCATTGCCTATGTTTTACCCTTTTTGGCACCCAAAATGTTTCCTTTGCTCTCGGTTTTGTCATTGATTTTACCATTGTTTCTTATTCTCAACGGGTTGTTTTTTATCTATTGGTTGTTGCAATTAAAACGCCAAGTCGTGCTTTCGGGTTTGGTTTTGTTGCTCGGGATTACGTTCATCAATAAGTTTTACAAGTTTTCTTCCAATGATTTAGCTCACGGGGAAAAAGATTTTACAGTGATGAGCTACAACGTTCGGCTGTTCAACTTGTTTGATTGGATACCGAATGCCAATGTTGGCAATAACATTTTGACATTTATCAACGAGCAAAATCCCGATATACTTTGCATTCAAGAATATTCGGAGAACGCCAAAGTAGATTTGAGAGTTTACAAATACAAAACCATCTTTATGGAAGGTGAAAAAATTAGAACCGGTCAAGCCATTTTCTCAAAATTTCCGATTTTCAATCAAGGCGATTTCAAAATACCACAAGCGGGAAACAACATCATCTATGCCGATATAAAAAAGGGAAATGACACGATTAGAGTGTATAATATCCATTTGCAATCCATCAAAATTTCTCCCGACGTGAATGAGATTTCCGAAAATGTGGACGTGCTAAACAAGAGCAAATCCGAACAAGTTTTCACCAGAATTCGGGATGCTTTTACCAAACAAGAACAACAAGCCGAAATTTTGGTCAAGCATAAAAACAAGTGCCGGTATCCCGTTATTATTTGCGGCGATATGAACAACAGCCCGTTTTCATACATCTATAGGAGCATCAAAGCCGATTTGAACGACTGCTTTGAAGAAACTGGCAACGGTTTTGGGCAAACCTATAAATTCAAATATTATCCTGCTCGAATTGACTATATTTTTGCCAATAAAAAAATGGAAGTCAAAAGTTTTACCACCTTTTCGCAATTTGAAAACTCCGACCACTTTCCGGTGATGACAAGACTTTCGTTTTTAGAATAGCTAAAGTGCTTGATTTTTTAAAATACTAAAATACATATCGTCCTTCTTTGAAAAGCAAATCAAGAATAAATAGATTGTTCTATTAGCGATGATTCTCTCCGAAAATCTTAGTTTATTTATAAAAAAAATAAGTTTCTTTTGAAAAACAAGCAATAATATATTTGAGAAAAATAGGCGTATTCTAAAAAAGCTACTTCAGATTGTCTTCAAAATTCAATTCAAAGATATTAGTAAAAGCGTTTTTTATTGCCCCTTTATCAGCTAATACAATGGTTCTATGAATTTTTGTAATGACCCATTTGGCTTTTAAATCCTCGAAGTTTGCGCATCGCAATTGCGTTATACCTTCAAAGTTATAATTAGAAAGGAACTTTTGCCAATCTTCTTGCGAATCGTTCAAATTGATTTCTACATACTGATATTCGGGATGTTTTTGATGCAATGCCAAGATTTTTTTATGCACCGCCTCAAAGTGTGCCATGGCATTTTCGGTCCAAAAGAAAATCACACTTGGTTTATTGGTAAAACTAGAAGATTTAATCGTTTCGCCTCTGGTGTTCATCAACGAAACTTCGGGCAATTGGTTGCCTACTTTCAGCAACTGTATGGCTTGCCCAATTTTGAGTATTTCGTTCTTTTGGCTTTTATCGGTGGAATATTTATGATAAGTATCCAGAAATTTCTGATTGTTCACCATGTTTTGGTCTTCCAACAAATAGGTGAAGGCAATATTGTTTAAAATCGTGTTTTTCACCTTTTCATTTTTAATCAAAGTATCGGCAATATTCAATTTGTTGATGTTGGTTTTCAAGGCCAAATCTACTTCTGAAAAATGATTGTGATAGTTAATAGCACCCATATTATTGAGCATGTTTGACAAATACATCACAAAAGGGGAGTAGTTGGAAAGCGATACATTATTGCAATTTACGTTTTTTCTGAAGGCATAAAAGTCAGTTGAAATTTTATCAAAGACATCGTTGCCCGTTCTTATTTTATGCAGTACGGGATACATCTCTTTTCTGGAATAGTAGGGATAATCAACAGCTGCTTTGGCATATTGATCAAATTCGTCACTCCATTTAATTTCTTCTTTTTTTGTTGCATAAAACTTTTTTGCATCTTGATAAGAGGAGTCCACCGTTTTGGTAAATTTTTCAATATCATAATCAAAAACAGGGAACATGCTGTTCTTTATTTTTTCATTTTTTAAATACTGCTCCATTAAAAAATTATTTTTTTGATCGCCACGACCACAAAAAACTACTGAACCATCAAAATCTTTTGAATTGACACGCACCATGATGCTATCGTTTTTATCAAAATAAACGTATTGATACTCTGGTTCATGTTTGAAAGTATAAAGCCCTGGCGCAAGAGAGTCAAATTGAATAAAAAAGCGGTTGTTTTTATCTAATTTTAGCGTATCAATCACTTCATTGTCTTTGCAAAAAAGGACATAAGGATTATTTGGATTTACAATTTCACCGCCAAAATAAGCAACATACTCGCATCCTTTGAATTCGTTTTTGCAGGAACAAAAAAGGACATACATCGGAAGTAAAAAAACGAAAAATTTTATATTATAGCGTGGGTACATCTATTGAAAACTAGTAAACAAAAATATTCCTATCTATTGGATTTTATTGTTAAGCATTAGTTAAATGTAGTAGCATAAAAAACACAAGTATGCAACTTAAAACTAAACACTATTCACTACTTTTGCACCAAATTTAATAAAAAGGAATACATGTTAACTGTAAATAATTTATCGGTTCAGTTTGGTAAAAGAATATTGTTTGACGAAGTAAACACCACTTTCACACAAGGTAATTGCTATGGTGTTATTGGAGCAAATGGTGCTGGAAAATCTACATTTTTAAAAATTCTTGCTGGCGATATTGATCCAACATCGGGAAGAGTTTTCTTGGAACCAGGAAAAAGGATGTCGGTTTTGAACCAAAACCACAACATGTTTGATGAACATACCGTTTTAGAAACTGTCATGATGGGAAACAAAATTTTGTTTGCTGTAAAATCTGAAATGGATGCTTTATATGCCGATTATACTGATGAAAAAGCCAATAGAATAGGTGAGTTGCAAGTGCAATTTGAAGAAATGAACGGTTGGAATGCAGAGTCTGATGCGGGTGCCATGCTGTCAAATCTTGGTATTACTGCCGATATGCATTACACTTTGATGAGCGAAATCGAAGGAAAACTAAAAGTTCGTGTGCTTTTGGCACAAGCGCTTTTTGGTAATCCTGATGTTTTAGTAATGGATGAACCAACGAATGACTTGGATTTTGAAACCATCGCTTGGTTAGAAAACTTTTTGGCCAATTATGAGAACACGGTAATTGTAGTTTCTCACGACCGTCACTTTTTAGATGCAGTGTGTACACATATTTCTGATATTGACTTTTCAAAAATCAATCATTTCTCTGGAAACTATACCTTTTGGTACGAATCTAGCCAGTTAGCCGCAAGACAAAAAGCACAGCAAAACAAAAAAGCAGAAGAAAAGAAAGCCGAACTGGAAGAATTTATTCGTCGTTTTAGTGCCAACGTAGCCAAATCAAAACAAGCCACGTCTCGTAAAAAAATGATTGAAAAATTGAACCTAGATGAAATTCGACCTTCCAGTAGAAGGTATCCAGCGATTATTTTTGATGCTGAAAGAGAAGCGGGTGACCAAATCTTGCACGTACAAAACTTAAGTGCTTCTGCCGATGGCGAAGTATTGTTCAAAAACGTTGATTTAAACATGGCAAAAGGCGATAAAGTGGTGATTTTTTCCAAAGATTCTCGCGTTACAACTGCTTTTTACGAAATACTAAACGGAAACCTGAAAGCCGACTCAGGAACTTTCGATTGGGGAATTACCACCAACCAGTCTTATTTGCCTAATGATAATAGTCAATTTTTTACCGATGGCGATTTGAACTTAGTAGATTGGTTACGCCAATGGGTAAAAACCGAAGAAGAGCGAGATGAAGTGTACGTTCGTGGTTTCCTTGGTAAAATGATTTTCTCTGGTGAAGAAGCGTTGAAAAAATGTACCGTGTTGTCAGGAGGCGAAAAAGTACGTTGCATGTTATCAAGAATGATGATGATTCGTGCTAACGTTTTGATGCTTGATGAACCAACAAATCACTTAGATTTGGAGTCGATTACAGCATTTAACAATTCGTTAAAAAACTTTAAAGGATCCGTATTGTTTACAACCCATGACCACGAGTTTGCCCAAACGGTTGCTAATCGTGTCCTAGAAATAACACCAAACGGGGTAATTGACCGCTACATGACTTTTGACGAGTATCTTGATGACGAAAAGATTCAGGAAATGAGAAAGAAGATGTATAATTAGTATAAAACGAAACTTGCAATCTTTCATTTGCTAGTTTAGTTGTTGACTATTCTTTGTAATAGTAATTTTTACCACCATCTTGTATCTCAATTTTAACAATATCATTAAAAGGAATTTTATTTTCGAGTCCTGAGAAAATTCTGGATTTTCCTCCCTTCAAAGTATCATTTTCAAGCGTGACCGTATCAAAATAGAAATATTTTCTTTTTCCGTTTTTTAATGTAACTCTCATTTCAACAGAAGGTGAGTTTTGATAAAAAAAATATTTCCACTTTTATCATGTACATTCAGATATTTAATATCATTGGCTAAATATTTAAAATCGAAAACCGATGATAAAGGGTTGTTAGTTCTTACTTCTTTGGATTTATTTTTACCGCCTTTAACAAACTGTTAATTAAAGCTTTATGGACTAATTGTATATGTTTTACATGAAATCATAAGTAGTCATAATGCAAATCCAAACGAATGTAATCTCATAAGTTAATTTTTTAATGCTTTTTTATTAATAAAGACCTCTGTGAAATTTTCATACTGTTAATTTCTCCATCATCATCAAATATAAAAATTTATAAGTTGAAAACAAATGCTAACTATTAATCCTCAAAGTTTTTGTTTAAATAGGCATAAAACTTCGAGTAAATAATGAATTTAAAAAAATTATAAAGCAACCGAATTTTAGAAATAATATCAAATGGCGTTATCCATTGCTATATGAATTTTGAAGACCATATTGATGATGAAAAGATTGAGTAAATGAGAAAGAGAAAGTATTGTTTTAAATAATTGACAAAGTTTATTAAGATCGTAATAGATTTAATTATTTTAATTTACACCACCATCAACACCTCCAAAATACTAATCGCCGCCTCGCTAATCTTAGTACCAGGACCAAAAACGGCAACTGCACCGGCATCAAAAAGGAATTGGTAATCTTGTTTTGGGATTACACCACCCACAATGACCATAATGTCTTCGCGGCCGTATTTTTTGAGTTCAGCAATAACTTGCGGTACTAAAATTTTGTGACCTGCGGCGAGAGAGGAAACGCCTAAGATGTGCACGTCATTTTCTATGGCTTGCTTGGCAGCTTCGGCTGGCGTTTGAAATAGTGGGCCAATGTCTACATCAAAACCTACATCAGCATAACCTGTTGCGACAACTTTGGCACCGCGATCGTGACCGTCTTGTCCCATTTTAGCAATCATAATACGAGGACGACGCCCTTCTTTCTTAGCGAAAGCATCGGCTAGTTGTTTTGCTTTTTCAAAGCTTTCGTCGTTTTTTATTTCTTTGCTATACACGCCGCTAAAGGATCTAATTTGTGCTTTATATCTGCCAAAAACTTCTTCGAGCGCATCACTGATTTCTCCTAATGTTGCTCTGTTTCGGGCTGCTTCTATGGCTAAAGATAGTAAATTATTGTCGTCCTGATGAATATCAGGATCTTTTGAATTATCCATGGATGCTCTGGCACAGTCGGTTAATTTTGCCAAAGATGCTTTTACTTTGGCAGTATCGCGTGCAGCTTTTATATGTTCGAGTTTTTCGATTTGTTGTTTGCGCACCATTTGGTTATCGACATCGAGAATGTGTAAAGGATCTTCTTTATCTAAACGGTATTTGTTGACACCTACAATAATATCCTGACTGCTGTCAATTCGCGCTTGCTTGCGAGCCGCAGCTTCTTCAATTCGCAACTTTGGAATTCCCGCTTCAATGGCTTTTGTCATTCCGCCGAGTTCTTCGACTTCTTGAATTAATGCCCATGCATTTTCGGTGATTTCTGCCGTGAGCGTTTCAACATAATAACTGCCAGCCCATGGGTCAACGGTTTTAGTAATCTTGGTTTCTTCTTGCAGAAATATTTGTGTGTTACGAGCAATTCGAGCCGAGAAATCCGTTGGCAATGCAATCGCTTCGTCCAAGGCATTGGTATGCAACGATTGAGTGCCGCCAAAGGCAGCAGCAGCAGCTTCTATTGTGGTTCGCGCCACATTATTAAATGGATCTTGCTCAGTCAAACTCCAACCGGAAGTTTGGCAATGGGTACGAAGCGCCAATGATTTTTCGTCTTTTGGACTGAATTGTTTCAGCAGTTTTGCCCAAAGCATTCTTCCAGCGCGCAGCTTGGCAATTTCCATAAAATGGTTCATGCCAATTGCCCAAAAGAACGAAAGGCGAGGAGCGAACTCATCTATTTTCATACCTGTGGCAAGTCCAGTTCGGATATATTCTAAACCGTCAGCAAGTGTGTATGCCAATTCGATATCTGCCGTAGCACCAGCTTCTTGCATATGGTAACCTGAAATGGAAATCGAGTTGAATTTGGGCATTTTTTTGCTAGTATATTCAAAAATATCAGCAATGATTTTCATAGAGGCCAAAGGTGGATAGATATAGGTATTTCGAACCATGAACTCCTTCAAAATATCGTTTTGTATGGTTCCCGAAAGTAATTCGGCAGCCACGCCTTGTTCTTCGGCAGCAACTATATAGAAAGCCATAATAGGCAAAACGGCACCGTTCATAGTCATCGAAACTGACATTTCATCTAAAGGAATTTGATCGAATAATACTATCATATCTTCAACACTATCAATAGCAACGCCTGCTTTTCCGACATCTCCAACTACACGTTCGTGGTCGCTGTCATAGCCACGATGTGTTGCTAAATCAAACGCCACGGATAACCCTTTTTGTCCTGCAGCAAGATTACGGCGGTAGAATGCGTTACTATCCTCGGCAGTAGAAAAGCCAGCATATTGACGAATTGTCCAAGGACGACGCACATACATCGTAGCATAAGGACCACGAAGATTGGGTGCAAAGCCAGCACCAAAACCGATATGTTCAAAGTTTTCGATGTCCTCTTTGGAATAGGTAGGTTTTAGTTCTATACCTTCGGCAGTTTGAAAAGGTTGCAAGTTTTGCTCTTCGACTGGGCTTAGTTTGAAACTGTTGTTGAGTTTAATATGTTGGATGTTTTTCCTTTCCATATTTTAATTTTTTTTGAAATTGCTTTTTGAACTTGTTATAACTCCTGCTTTCGCAGATACTCCAACGCATACCGTCCTTCGTTGAATAGCAAATCAAGAATAGAAAGATTGTTTAAATAGCCATGCTTATCTCCGAAAACCTGCTTGTAGGGTTCAAAAATCGCAGTATCTTTTTTGCCATTGATTAAGTTTCTGAAATCTTTTTTATCAGTCACTTCGTGGAAATATTCGGCAGTTTCATCAAAGTCAAATTCCAGCCGAAGGCATTTAGAAACTACAGTCATTGTTTCTAAATTCAAATCCATCAAAAAAGTATGTTTCTTTTGGAAAATAGGCAGTATATCATCTTCAAAATATTCAAAGAAAGGCGAAGTTCTATATGCAGCTTCCAATGATTTGAAATGTTGCTTTTGCCAATCAAAATCATTTTCAATCTTGACTTCTTTAATTTGTTGGTGCGCTTCTTTGCTGTGCTTTATAGGAACATTGAGCAATTGAATTCCGTTGGGACTATAGATGTAGGTTCGGTTACGGTTGGTTTGTTTCTGGAAATTATCCTCCATTTCAAACGCCACGACATCCGCCTTAGCAATCGCCACAAAATGGCTGATAGAAGGGAAGTAGCTGGGATGGATGAGGGTGTTCATTTAATGTAACAATTTATGAATTTATGAATTTATCAATTTATCAATTTAAAAATGTCTTAATTGTTTCATTTACACATTTACATATTGCTACATTATTTAGCTTTTCTTTTCTTCCAAAAATAATCACCTACAAAGTATAAAGCCAACAAGCCAAGGAAGATTTTGAAATAAGACTGTGGTTGACCTTCACCGCTAACGGTTGTGAATAAGCGTTCCCAACGGATTTTATGAATTCCTTTACCGTTAGTATCCCAACTCATCCAGATAAAAACTGGTTTCCCTACGATGTGATTTTCGGGAACATAACCCCAGTATCGACTGTCTTCAGAGTTGTGACGGTTGTCTCCCATCATCCAATAGTAGTTTTGTTGGAAGGTATAAGAAGTCACTTTTTTATCATCAATGAAGATATCATTGCCTACAACTTTTAAATCGTGGTTTTCGTAAACAGAAATTAATCGCTTGTAGAAAGGAAGTGTTTTCAGATTTAGCGCTACTGTTTTTCCCGCTTCGGGAATGTATATTGGACCGAAGTTATCGGCATTCCAATTTTGATTGTGGGTAAAAATATTGGCTTCCCCGTGTTTTGCAACTACTTGCGTCACCGACTTTATGCCAGCAGTATTTCTCAATCTGTTGGCACCGTCTTTTGTCAAGGCACGAATATATAAGGTGTCTCTAGCTTCTGACTTAAATCCTGCACCATCAGTAGAACCCAAATCTTTCAATAGAAATTCAAAATCTATTGGGTTATTCAAATCATAGGTAACAAAATAGGAGTATTGTGTTTTAGCTCTTTCTGGCAAAATCAATTCTTTTCCGTTGATGAAAACCGTTCCGTTTTTTATTTGCAACGAGTCGCCTGGTGTTCCTTGGCAACGTTTTACATAGTTTGATTTTTTATCCACTGGTTTTAAAATACTTCGTCCCGAAGTGTCAAAGAATTTATAAACCGTATCTGCTGGCCAGTTGAAAACAACAATATCATTTTTATGCACTTTTTGAAAACCAGGAAATCTAAAGTAAGGCAATTGTGGCCAACTCAAATAAGATTTTGTTTTTACAAGAGGTAATGTGTCATGAACCATTGGTGCAGCAACCGTTGTCATTGGCGTTCTTGCACCATAATGAAACTTACTCACAAAAAGGAAATCGCCAACTAATAATGATTTTTCTAAAGAAGAGGTTGGAATAGTGTAAGGTTGCATCACATAGGTATGCACTAAAGTGGCAACAACAATCGCAAAGAGTAACGAACTAACCGTATCGCCAGTTTTTGTTTTGGCTACCAAACTTCTGTCGGAAATGTGTTTAACATCTTGCGTGTAGTTGATGTAATAAATGTAAAGTCCACAAGTGAAAGTACCAAGCCACGTATCGGTAGTTGAATTTTTGCCAAAACTTCGCAATGTTTCTACCCAAACGACCGGAAACATAATCAAGTTGATAATTGGAATGAACAATAAAATTGTCCACCATGTAGGTCTGTTGATTATTTTCATCAACACGATGGAATTGTATACCGGAATAAAAGCTTCCCAAGATTTTATTCCTGCTTTTTCGTATAATTTCCAAGTTCCAAGACCATGAATAACTTGAACGAGAAGGAAAAATATAAACCATTGTAGTAGTGACATAATTTTTTGTTTAAAAGTTTAAAGAGTTTATAAGTTTAACTATTTGTTTATTTGTTACAATTTTATGATTTATTTATGCAAATCAAGTACATCTTTCATTGAGAAAATGCCTTTTTTGCCAATAATCCATTCGGCAGAAATCACGGCCCCAAGCGCAAACCCATCTCGATTGTGAGCCACGTGTTTGATTTCGATAAAATCTACTTCAGAATTATATGTAACGGTGTGCGTTCCAGGAACATCATCTATTCGTTTCACATCAATATAGAGGTCGTCTGCTTTTGGGTTTTCAATTGCCCAATTGTTTTTATCCGTATGATTGATGATGGCGTTTGCCAATGTAATAGCGGTTCCGCTTGGTTTGTCTAGTTTTTGAGTGTGATGAATTTCTTCCATCGAAACGTTATACTCTTTGAATTTTGTCATCATCTTAGCCAGATAATCATTGAATTCAAAGAATAAATTCACACCCAAGCTAAAATTAGAACCATAAAGAAACGCAGCGTTTTTTTCTTCACAAAGTTTCACTATTTCATGGTAGTTTTCAAGCCAACCCGTTGTTCCCGAAATTACTGGAATTCCATGATTGATTGCATTGGATATATAGTTAACAGCACTTGTTGGCGCACTAAAATCAATAGCAACATCGGCAGCTTCTAAACCATCAAAAGTATTGAATTCGTCTTTTCGCAATACAATTTCATGACCTCTTTCTTGAGCGATTCTTTCGATAACTTTGCCCATTTTTCCATATCCTAAAAGTGCTATTTTCATTTAGAATTTGTAATTAAAAGTTAGACCAACATTGGGTTTATAGTCAATATCATTGGGGTAAACATTGGGTTTAAAGGATAATTTGTCATTGACGTTAAACTGCATCAAATGTGCACTGACATTGGCATCAACAATATTCAAAATATAAAAACCAACACAAACCAAAAGCGATAAATCTCTATTGCGCTGATAAAAACGTTGGGCAGCAATTAATCTGGAATCATCAAGATAACTGTATTGATCTGGAAGACCAAGCAATCGTTGTTCATAAGCATCGCGATAGTTGTGGTATTTTTTATTGTTTGTAATATAAAAATAAAGACTAGCTCCGATAGCCCCATAAACAAAAGGAATTTTCCAGTATTTTTTGTTATAAGCTTGCCCTAAACCGGGAAGTATTGCAGAATAAAATGCGGCTTTGGTTGGCCTAAGCGGATCAATTTCTTTAGTTTTTAAAGTATCTTTAGCTTTAATAGCTTCACCAATTTGCTGTGAAAAAATCGCTTGATTTCCAAATAGTAAAAAGAGAATAGCTATGTAGAAAAGTTTATTCACTATCCTTTTATTAATTTTATAATGCGGTTAAAATCTTCTTCCGAATGAAACGGAATGGTAATTTTTCCTTTGCCGTTTCCAGCTACTTTTAAGTCTATTTTTGAACCAAAGAAATTTGCGAATGCCTTTTTTTGTTCTTCATCTATTGTAAATAAGGTAGCTTTTTTGGGTTTGGTAGGAACTGGTTTGATACTGTCTTGATAATTTTTTACCAATGTTTCTGTTTCTCGAACCGAAAGATTCTGGCTTACTATTTTTTGATAAATATCAGTTTGAACATCTTGATCTTCGATATTGATAATCGCACGACCGTGACCCATACTGATGAAACCATCGCGAATTCCGGTTTGGATGATTGGGTCTAATTTTAACAAACGCAAATAGTTAGCAATAGTTGAACGTTTTTTTCCAACGCGTTCGCTCATTTGTTCTTGGGTCAATTGAATTTCGTCAATCAATCTTTGATACGAAAGCGCAATCTCAATTGGATCTAAATCATGTCGCTGAATATTTTCCACCAAAGCCATCAACAACGACTCATTATCATTGGCAATTCGGATGTAAGCCGGAACTGTAGTTAAACCCACTAATCTGGAAGCGCGCAAACGACGTTCACCCGAAATCAATTGGTATTTATTGAAATCTAATTTCCGAACAGTAATAGGCTGAATTAATCCCAATTCTTTGATAGAAGACGCTAATTCCTGAAGTGAATCTTCATTGAAATTAGTTCTCGGTTGGAATGGATTAATAGTTATCGCCTCAATATCCAATTCGATAATATTACCCACAACTTTGTCGGCGTTTTTATCATTAACGGATTTTATATCATTGTCTGGATCTTTCAATAAGGCAGATAATCCTCTTCCTAATGCTTGTTTTTTTATAGCTTTTGCCATGGCCTCTTACTTGTTGTTTTTCTTAATGATTTCTTGAGCCAAACTTAAGTAATTTGTAGCACCTCTGCTAGTAGCATCAAAGTTAATTATACTTTCTCCATAACTTGGAGCTTCGCTTAATTTGACATTTCGTTGAATGATCGTTTTAAAAACCATATCGCTAAAATGTTTTTGAACTTCTTCCACCACTTGATTAGACAAGCGCAAACGAGAATCAAACATCGTTAACAAAAGTCCTTCGATATCTAAGTCAGCGTTGTGAATTTTTTGCACGCTTTTGATTGTATTTAATAGTTTTCCTAAGCCTTCTAGCGCAAAATATTCACATTGAATTGGAATAACAACACTATCGGCAGCGGTTAAAGCATTTAATGTTAACAAACCTAATGATGGAGCACAATCAATTATGATATAATCATAATCATCTTTAACGCTTTCCAACGCTTGTTTTAGCATGTACTCGCGGTTTTCTTTGTCAACCAATTCTATTTCAATGGCAACCAGATCAATGTGTGAAGGAATGACCCAAACATTGGGAGCGCTACAAGGAATAATAGCTTCTTCTGGTGTATTGCTGTGTTCTAAAATTTGATAGGTTCCAATTGCTACATTTTCAACATCAATGCCCAAACCAGAACTAGCGTTAGCTTGCGGATCAGCATCTATTAAGAGGACTTTTTTTTCTAAAACTCCCAGTGATGCTGCAAGGTTTACAGAAGTTGTTGTTTTTCCAACACCACCTTTTTGATTGGCAATAGCAATGATTTTACCCATTTAATTTTTAAAAATTTTGAGCCGTAAAAATACAATTATTTATGGCTTTGCCAACGGAATTTTGTTAACATTCTTGTAAAGTTACGAGTTTAAAAAAGTTACGAGTTGCGAGTTTAAAACAAGAAACTCTCAACCCGAAACTCGCAACCTTAAAACTATTTATTCCCTTTATTCTTAATCATCGCTTCGAGCATATCCCACATTTCCTGCGGAATTTTTTCTAACATATTGAATTCTCCTGCTCCTTGCAACCATTCGCCACCATCAATTACAATGACTTCCCCATTAATATACGCAGAGAAATCTGAAACCAGATAGGCAGCAAGATTAGCTAATTCTTGATGGTTACCTACGCGTTTCAATGGAACTTTCTTAGCCATATCAAATTTTTCAGCTAAATCGCCAGGCAATAATCTGTCCCATGCACCTTTGGTAGGAAATGGTCCAGGAGCGATTGCGTTCATACGGATGCCATATTTAGCCCATTCTACAGCTAAACTTCTGGTCATGGCAAGAACTCCAGCTTTGGCAGTTGCACTTGGCACCACATAACCCGAACCTGTCCAGGCATAAGTGGTTACAATATTTAATACATTGCAATTGGTTTGTTTTTCGGCAATCCAATGTTTTCCGAAAGCAAGTGTACAGTTTTTAGAACCTTTCAGAACAATATCAATGATGGTATCAAAAGCATTCGCAGAAAGTCTTTCGGTAGGAGAGATAAAGTTTCCGGCGGCATTGTTGAGTAAGACATCCACTCTTCCAAATGTTTTCAATACTTCAGCAAGCATCGCTTCTACCTGCTCATAATGACGAACATCGCATTGAATAGGAAGACATTTGCCAACTGTTTCTTTTTCTAGTTCGGCTGCTGTGGTTTTTAGTTTATCCAAATCGCGTGAAGTAATGGCAACTTTGGCTCCTAATTCTAAGAAATATTTGGTCATGGCTTTGCCTAAACCGCTTCCGCCACCAGTTACTACTATTACTTTATCGGATAAAGCGTTATCGCGAAGCATTTTTGCTGAGAAATTCATAAGGTTTATTTTTTAGTAAATATATCATTTAATTATAATTTCATCAATCTTTCTGCGGCTTGGATTAGTGTAGTATCATCTTTGGCAAAGCAAAAGCGTATGCACTTCGTATCTTTTCCATTGGCATAGAAAGTAGAGATAGGAATGGTTGCCACACCAAATTCGGTTACTAATCTTTTGGCGAAGTCTAAATCATTTTCATTCGAAATGTTCGCATAAGATGCAACCTGAAAATAAGTTCCTTCGCAGGGCAAAAGTTCTAGTTTAGTTTCTTTCAATAAGTTTCTAAAAAAATCTCTTTTTTGTTGGTAGAAACTTCCCAAACTATTCACATCAACAATGTCTAAATATTCTGAAATGGCAACCTGCGAAATACTATTCACGCTAAAAACCAAGAACTGATGCACTTTCTTGATTTCTTTCATTAAGTATTCTGGCGCAATAACGTAACCAATTTTCCAACCTGTAATGTGAAATGATTTTCCAAAGGATGAAACGGTAATGCTACGATTCCACAATTTTGGTCGATGATGAATTGAAATATGCTCTTGTTCAAAAGTGATGTATTCATAGACTTCATCCGAAAGGATGAGTAAGTTAGGGAAGGAGCCAACTAAGCTTTCTAATTGAAAAAAATCTTCTTCTGTCCATGTTTTTCCTGTTGGATTGTGAGGATTGTTGATGATTATAAGTCTGGTATTCTCGTTTGTTGCCGCGAAGATGGTTTCCCAATTTGGCGTGAAATCATCATTGAGTGATACTCGAATTGTTTTGGCATTGCTTAATAGTATAGGTGCTTCATAGCAGTCATAACTTGGGTCGAGGATGATTACTTCTTGATTGGGATTGACTAAAGCTTGTATGGTGGCAAAAATTCCCTCGGTTGCACCTGCTGTAATTAGAATTTCATCTTTTGGATTGACTGTTCTACGGTATGACTGTTTTGTTAGGGCAGCAATTTTATCTAAAAGAGGTGGAAATCCGCTCATAGGAGTGTATTGATGCACATTTTCGATTGTTAATCTTGCTAGAATATCGGTTAATCGTTTGTCAACCGGGAAATTGGGAAAACCTTGTGAAAGGTTAATAGCATTGAATTCATCTGCCATTTTCGACATAACAGTAAAGATGCTTGTACCAATATGCGGAAGTTTAGACATATACTTTTTTAGGAATTTAAAAGTACAAAAAAAGCACTTCCAATTGGAAGTGCTTCTCAAAAATAAATTATGGTAGAACTATTTTTTCTCTAGTTTTTTTGGCATGTCTGAAGCTCCCATATCTCTAATGCACAAATATTTGCCATCTTTTTTTACAAAAAGGCTCATATAGTTTCCTTTAAATTTTATAGATTGTTTATCATCTACTACTTTGTAGCTTCCAATTTCTACGACTTGATCACCATCATTTGAAGGAAAAATTTCATTTACGGAAAAAGAAATCACATCACCTTCTGGGAAACTGGCTAAGTCTTCTTTTATTGATTTGTCAATTGCAAATTTCCCAACTAGTGGAGATTTGTTTTGTGAAAAGCTTGTAGCATCATCAGCATAGTATTGTTCAGAAGCTGCACTTCTAATGTTATACATGTTTGACATTTCTGTTTCAATTGCTACAATTTCGGCTTTAATTTTTTCTTTGTCTGCCTCGGGTGTACTAGCAGTTGGCTCTTCTTTTTTAGGTTGGCAGGCAAAGGATAAAGTCATGATAATGACTAAGGCAATACTTTTAAGTAATTTGTTTTTCATAAATTGATTTGTTTAAATTATTAATACTATGTGTAACATCTCAAGATTTAGGAGTATAAAGATAATGATAATTTATTTACTGTCAGATAATTATTGGATAAAATAAATCTTCCAAATGAATACTCATAATTCCATTTTGCCATAGCTGCACTAAACTTTCCCCACCAGTTGACACACTCAATAAAAAATACTACTTTTACAAACCAAACAACACTATCATGAGTCAAAAAGTATTGCTCACTTCTAAAGAAGTCAATATCATACTCCATCGTTTGGCTTGTCAGTTAATCGAAAATCACCTCGACTTTTCCAACTCAGTGCTTATAGGCATTCAACCTCGCGGAGTTTCGCTCGCGCAACGTTTGAAGACCATCCTTGAAACAGATTACAATATTAAAAATATACCGCTAGGATTTTTAGACATCACTTTTTTCCGTGATGATTTCCGTCGTGGCTACAACCAATTAGAAGCAAACATTACCCAAATAGATTTTTTGGTAGAAGATAAAAGAGTAGTCTTTATAGACGATGTACTCTTCACAGGAAGGAGCATCCGCGCTGCATTAACCGCCATACAATCCTTTGGAAGACCAGCTGAAATAGAATTATTAGTATTGATTGATAGAAGATTCAGTCGCCATTTACCCATCCAACCCGATTATCGAGGTCGTCAGGTGGATGCCATCAACGATGAAAATGTAAAAGTCTGCTGGAAAGAAAAAGACGGTGAAGACGGAGTATATTTAAATTAAGAATAACCGACAACACACATCATAAACAATGTCCGAACTATCAGTCAACCATTTATTAGGCATAAAATACCTTAACAAACAAGATATCGATTTGATATTCGAAACAGCTGACCATTTCAAAGAAGTCATCAATCGGCCAATCAAAAAAGTCCCATCACTGCGCGACATTACCATTGCCAACATCTTCTTCGAAAACAGTACACGAACCAAACTTTCATTCGAGTTAGCCCAAAAAAGATTATCTGCCGATGTAATCAGTTTTTCAACGTCACAGTCTTCGGTAAAAAAAGGAGAAACACTGATAGACACCATAAACAACATCCTTTCGATGAAAGTAGATATGGTAGTAATGCGTCATGCCACGCCGGGCGCGGCTTATTTCTTATCACAAAATGTAAGCGCCAGTATCATAAACGCCGGCGACGGAGCACACGAGCATCCAACACAAGGGTTATTAGACAGTTATTCTATCAAAGAAAGACTAGGCGAAGTAGGAGGAAAGAAGGTAGTAATCGTAGGCGATATATTGCATTCAAGAGTTGCATTATCCAATATCTACGCGCTGCAAATGCAAGGTGCCGAAGTAAAAGTATGCGGGCCAAAAACCCTAATTCCAAAACATATTGAAAGTCTCGGCGTAACGGTGGAACCAAACCTGCGAAAAGCCCTTGAATGGTGCGATGTGGCAAATATGCTTCGCGTGCAGAACGAACGGATGGATGTCAATTACTTCCCTTCAACCAGAGAATATGCACAACAATATGGTGTTGATAAAGTATTACTAGATTCCTTATCTAAAGAAATAGTTATCATGCATCCAGGACCAATAAACCGTGGGGTTGAAATAACCTCAGACGTAGCCGATTCAAAGCAATCCATCATCTTAGACCAAGTAGAAAACGGCGTAGCCATACGAATGGCGGTAATATATCTTTTAGCTTCTAAAATTCAACCATAAAAAATCCTCTAGTTGTTTGACGAGAGGATTTTTTGTTTATTCTGTTTTGATACTCCTAAGTCGTTATAGTTTATGTATCCCGCAAAGTCTAATATCTTTAAGGAAGCTGGTTTAACTCATCTAAAAAATAGCTTGACTTATCTAAAAGATAACTTGACTTATTTAAAAGATAATTTGACTTATCAAAAAGATATCTTGACTTATCAAAAAGATAACTTGACTTATCTAAAAGATAGCTTGATTTATCTAAAAGATGGTTTTGCTTATTTAAAAGATAGCTGCTCTTCACACATTCAAGTTTAAATTCGTAATCACACTTTATTTTCCATAAAAAAGCCCCCAAATAGTGTATGACTTTTTGGGGGCAATCTGTTAGTTTGGGTTTTATTTATTCTGTTTTGATGCTTCTAAGTTGCTTTAGTTTCTCTTTCCAAGTCGCTAATTCTTCTTTTTGTTTCTCAATATTGTCCATTACTTCTTTCACCATTGGGTTATCAGCTTTGGCTCTTCCAAAGAACTGAATGTTATTCTCTAATTGAAAAAGATTGCTTTGTACTTCTTCAATCTTACGCATGATAAATACTTTCTCGTTATCCAATTTTCTGGAGTTATCAGCACCCGAAAGATTGTCTAATCTGTTTGCATAACGAACCAATTCGTTGTCTTTTTTGCTCGAACTTAATTTTTCAAACAAAGCATCTAGTATTTTATTAAATTTTCCTTCGATATGTCTGCGTGCAAAAGGGACTTTCCCAAAGCTTTTCCAAGTTTCGATATGTAATTTGATGGCATCTAAATCGGCTTTGTGTTCGCCAATTAGTTCAAAACCTTTGATTGTTTCTAAATAAGCTTTCTTCTTTTCAAATGCTTCTATTTCTTCAGCATTTACTTCTGTTTTCTGCTCTTTTAGTTTCTCAAAATATTCGTTACAGGCACCTCTAAATTCTGCCCAAAGTTTATCAGAAAACTTTCTTGGCACATGACCAATGGTTTTCCATTCTTCCTGAATTTTTTTGAATAGTAGCGTTGTAGAACCAAAATCGGTACTTTCTTTTAATTCATTGGCTTTAGCAATCAATGCTTGTTTTTTAGAAAGGTTATCATTTTGGTCTTTCTTAATGTCTTTGTAGAAAGAGTTTTTCAAAACATTGAAGCTTTTAACTGCATTCTTAAAGTCACTCCAAGTTTGGTCTGTTACTTCTGGCGAAACTTTCCCTGCACCGAAGAACTGATTGCGCAATGCTTCGACTTTTTCGATTTGACCCAACCAGGCCCCATGCGAGTTTACTTTCTCTTGTGCCAGAACTTCAATTTGGGCAATGATTTCTTTTTTCTTCTCAAGGTTTGCTGTTTCTACTTCGCGAAGTTTTTCAAATAAACCTTCACGTTTGTCGTGCATTTGTTTGGTCAATTCGCTGAATCTATTCCAAATTTCTTCGCGACTTTCTCTTGATACGGGACCAATATCTTCCTTCCAAATTCGGTGTAAATCCTGCAATTCACGGAACGCTTTGTTGATGTCTTCTTCATTCACTAACTCTTCCACACGCTCAATGATTTTAAGCTTCTGAACCAAGTTGTGTTTGAAATCTAAATCGCGAATCTCTCTATCCAAATGAAGAATATCATAGAAATTCTCTAAGTGAAAATGATAGTTATTCCAAACGTGATTGTATTTGTCCTTCGGAATTGGGCCAGCCACTTTCCATCGGTCTCTGATGTCATTAAATTTCTTTAAGGTTACCGGAATACTGTCCTGACTGTGGATTAAATTTTTTAATTCATCAACAATAGCTAATCTATTTTCTAAGTTCGCTTTTAGATTGTTCTGTAAGCTTTGGAAATGATTATTTTTTTTATCTCTATATTGAGAATATAATTGGTCAAATTTTACTTTTAATGGAAAATGATAATGAAAATCTTCAGTAGTTTCTGGATTTTCAGCATGGAATTCCTCTTTCTTTTCATCAATAAAATGATAATATTTAGATAAGAATGCTTTCTTAAGTTCTTCAACATGGTCTTTAACAGACATCAGTTTTTCCACTACAACCAGTTCGCATAACTCGTCAATCAATTGTTCCATTGATAAGGTATCGTAATCAAGCATCGGAATATCATGACGATCTTTTAACGTTTCGTCTTCGCTTTCTTCTGCGTTTACTTCTTCTATAGCATCGATAGCCGATTGCTTATCATTGTCAACAACAATAGCGTCATCAGCAACTTGCTCGTCAGTCAATTCAACAGTAGTTTCTTCAACTTCAGGAGTAGCTTGAATTTCTTCAGCAGTTTCTGCTTCAGGCTCTTCAATTTCAGCAGCTATTTCTTCAGTTTCAACTTCTGCTTCCTCAGTAACTTTAACAGTTTCTTCAACAAGTGCTTCTTTTTCAGCAGCCACTTCAATTTCATCTTCTGTGAGTGCCTCAGTTAAAACTGCAACTTCTGGTTCAATTTCAACTTCTGCTTCTGGAGTAGCTTCAACAGCTTCTTCAACGGCAGTTTTTGTTTCTAGAACTGGCTCATTTTCCTCTTGATTTTCAACAGGAATTTCTTGATTTTCATCGATGGTCACTTCTTGTGATTCATCTGTTACGTTTCCATCTGCCTCTAGCAGGTTATCATTCTTTTCTTCTAACATTTTGTAAAATGTTTTAAGGGTTACACAATTCGAGGGCGAAAGATACTAAAGAAGCACTAAAGTTCAAAGAAAATCAATGTTTTCTATACTCTTTTGGTAACGGCAAGGTTACTTTTTCGATTAAAAACAAAAAAACGCTGTCGAATTTCAACAGCGTTTTACTATATATTGGAATAATATATCTAGTTTACCAATACTTTTTTGGTAACAGAATTAGAAGCTGAAGATACTTTTAAGAAATAAAATCCTTTTGGCAAATTGCTGATTGAATACGTATTGTTTTCAATAATTGGATTTTTTATTTGCTGTAAAATTTGTCCGTTTATAGTAATAATATCGATTTCTTCAAGAATGACATCAGTAGAAATATTCACAACATCGGAAGTTGGGTTTGGATAAATTGTAACAGCATTCAATTGATTAAATGTTTCTGTATTTAATAAACTTCCCCAAATTTGCATAGCATATTCTTGGTGATCAATAAATGGATTTCTGTTACTTTGACGCACATAAATAGCATTGTTTCTATCTATTTCTCTTTGACTAACAGGGTCATTATTGCTCCATGTTAAAAGAACATTTATAGCATTACTTGTAAAAACTTGGTCACTAGTATTATTAAGCATTGGAAAACTCCAACTAGCTACTAAATCTTCGTAGCGTGTCGCAAAATACAATA
>JAYVNT010000058.1:0-7553 GCA_043758285.1 Flavobacterium sp. | reverse complement strand
TAGTCTTTTTGGGTGCGCTTTGTATAACGCGGTTCTTCTTGGTTTTCCATAAGGATACTTTTTTGTGTATCGCTATTTCAGGACAAGACAAATAGAATAAAGAAAATTGAAACCGTTTATCTCTAAGCGGTTTTTTTATTTGTTTTCTTTGATGAATTGCTTAATTTCATCAAAACGATTACTCCAGGGAAAGAAATACTGGAGTATCATAGGGATGTGTTTTTTATTAAGGATTATAGGTTTTACATCGGGTTGAAAAGCATGTAAAGCGTTCAGAAATCTTTCGTTGGAAACCTTTATCGATTCATAAGTTTTGTTACCCAAATAAATCATCATTTTTGGAGTGGTTGTATCTAGAAAGTAAATTGGTGAAGCAGCTGCCCAGTTTTCCGGATTGTCAGTCCATGTTCTCAGATAATCGTCAACCATTGTTGGTGGGAATTCTTCTAGATAATGTTTCATATCTAGTCCTGCTGCATCGTTTAAGATTATACCTTTTATGATGCTTTTGTCCTTTATGTACTTTGGATTTGTTGCAACCAAGGCAACTAAATGTCCCCCAGCAGAATGTCCAGTTAAGAATATTGAATTTGGGTCTCCTTTATAATCAGCTATATTGTTTTTTGTCCATTCAATAGCTTTTGCAACTTGTTTTGCCATATTGTCATAATTTGCATTCGGACTCAGCGTGTAGCCAACAATTACGGTTGTAATTCCTTTTTTAGCAAAGTTTCTTCCAAAAAAGCCATAGAGTTTTTTGTCTCCTGAATTCCAGTTGCCACCATGTACAAAAAGTAGAACTGGATTGTTTTTGAACTTTTTATTCCTTGGTATAAAAATATTCAGGGTTGGTTGTTCTTCGACTGAAATTGTGTTTTGTAGATATGAAACGTTTTTATACTTTTTTGTGGCACAGCTTGTTAACGAAAAGAAGATTAGAAATAGACTTATCACCCTAAGATAGTTCATGGCATTTGTTTTTGTTATCTACGGTTATACGGGGGAAAGAGATTTTATAAACCCACAATCTTCAAAATTAGTTTAAAATATTATCGGTTAATTAACTTTTTAAATCAAAAATCCTTCTCGTTATTTTATTACAAAAGAGATTTTTCTATTTTGGAGCATTGACCAAATAATCATAAACTAGTTTTTTTTGGTTATCAGTAATTTTTGCTCTGGCTTGCATTTCATCAAGGTTATGTTTCCATTTAGTGGCATCACATTTATTGGGCTCATACAATTGATGACAACTAGCGCAATTATTTACATACAGTTTGCGTCCTTCTTTTAAGTTTTCTACCGAAACTGAATTAATACTTTCTGTCGGAACATACAATTGGGATGCGCAACTAAGCAACAAAAAGCAAAAAGATAAAACATTAATTTTTTTCATAAGATATAAATATTAAAAAGCAAACGAGAATGCAAAACGCGTTTCAAATTTAGTCCATTCATCAAGATTTACACCAGTCATTCCTTCAGGGTTGTTCAAGCCAGCAATTTGTGAAAGTGCTGTGAGGTTTACCCAAAATTTATTAGTGCTATAAGATATTACTGGACCACCAAATAAAGCAGATATGGTTGATTCATCCGTCTTAAAATACACATTTCTGTTAATGATTTCGGCACCAATATTCCAGCTTTTATTAATGTTGTAGGCAAAAGCATAATTAACATCATATTTATATTCGGTATTAGTTGCCACTTTTCCGTCAACGGTTGTAGTTTCCCACTCTGGTTCGAAAATTAAATTTACAGCATGTACTGTTCTTCCAATTGTCTTATCAAAAATGGCTTTCAGTTCAATTTCTAATTCGTCAGTTGCAATGGTTAATTCACCATATGCTGTGAATCCAATTTTATCGGCAACAGGATCAGAAATTTTATATTTCCATTCATTTGAAATGGATATTTCGGTTGGTTTCATAACAATCTCACTTGTAACATCATCATAAAATGCTTTTTGTTTTGAATTCAAATAAAACGCAACTTGTAGGTTTGAACCTAAACCAGTTTCATATTCCACGCGGTTTCTAATTTCACGATAATAGTTTTCTTTTCCCATATGTAAAGTCGTCCAAACTTCTAATTCTTTCTGCCCTTTCCCAAGTACATTCGATTGATAAGTATAAGTAAAAATGCGGTCTTGAGCCAATAGAAAGCTGGGACTTAAAAGTAGTAATAAATATTTTTTCATTTTTATTTAGATTAATTAAAAATAATAATGCAAATATATTTTCTCTTTTTCAAATCACAAAGTTTATTTAGACTTATTTTAAATAATATTTTTAAAATTTTGATTTACAATTATTTAAATATAAAAAAACTTTGCTATCAGGTTAGGTTTACTTAAATTATAGTATTGAAAACGAATTATTTCTTTGCCATAGGATAACTTTCTTGAGTCAGTTTTCCTTGTTGTTTCCCAGAAATTGTGGCAATTAAGTTAGTTTCAGTTACTTTTTTATAAGTGATTTTTTGTGGGTAGTCATGAATTGGATTATCAAAAACAAATGTGTTATCAGCATCTGAAATTAATTTGAAATCAACAGGTTTATCATTATTTTGTCCGACAACGGTTGATGTATAAGTTAATAACTCAAGATCTTGATGTAAATTTATGTTTTCAAAATGGACAGTATCTTTTTTATTAATAAAATAACTTTTTCCGCTAAATGTGCTGTCATTATCTTTTGTCCAATTTTCAACTAAAATTCCATCTGGGAGTTTTTGTTCCCAATTCCCAATAAGCCAATTCAGTTTATCAAGTTTATCGAATTTTTTCTCCGAATTGTTTTGGCAAGATGCTAATAAAGCTATAAATATTGTGCTAATTACGATTTTCATTTTCTTTAAATTTAACAACGATACAATACTATAAAAAAAACTTGAAACGGTAAACTTTCAACTTGAAACAAAAAATTGTATTTTTGCACCCAAATAAAGAATACAAGATGTTAGAAAGATTGCAATATGTAAAACAGCGTTTCGACGAGATATCAGATTTGATTATTCAACCCGATATTATATCTGATCAAAAACGTTATGTACAGTTAAATCAGGAATACAAAGGGCTAAAAGGTCTGATGGAAAAACGTGAAGAATTGATCAATATAACTGCAAATATTGCAGAAGCAAATGAAATTTTGGCTGATGGTTCTGATACAGAAATGGTTGAAATGGCCAAAATACAGTTGGACGAAGCAAAAGATCGTTTACCAGAATTGGAAGAAGAAATCAAATTTATGTTGATACCAAAAGATCCAGAAGATGCTAAAAACGTAATGGTAGAAATCCGTGCAGGAACTGGTGGTGACGAAGCATCAATTTTTGCTGGAGATTTGTACAGAATGTACACTAAATACTGTGAAGCTCGTGGTTGGAGAACTTCTACGGTTGATATGAACGAGGGTACTTCTGGTGGATTTAAAGAAGTTATATTTGAAGTAACTGGAGAAGATGTTTACGGAACCTTAAAGTTTGAAGCTGGTGTTCATCGTGTGCAACGTGTACCGCAAACAGAAACGCAAGGTAGAGTTCATACTTCAGCAGCAACGGTTATGGTGTTGCCAGAAGCTGAAGAGTTTGATGTTCAAATAGATATGAATGATGTGCGAGTGGATTTTTTCTGTTCATCCGGTCCAGGTGGACAATCTGTAAATACTACAAAATCTGCAGTGCGTTTGACACACATTCCAACTGGTTTGGTGGCACAATGTCAAGATCAAAAATCGCAGCATAAAAATAAAGACAAAGCATTGACCGTTTTGCGTTCTCGTTTGTACGAGCAAGAATTAGCCAAGAAAGATGCTGAAGATGCAGTAAAAAGAACATCACAAGTTAGTTCTGGCGATCGTTCGGCAAAAATCAGAACCTATAACTATGCGCAAGGTCGTGTAACTGACCATCGTATTGGGTTGGATGTTTTTGATATGGATGGCGTGATGAACGGGAAAATACAAAAATTTGTTGACGAACTTCAGTTGGTTAACAATATGGAAAAATTAAAAGAAAGTGAAGTTTTTTAAATTAAAAAAGAGCTAACTGTCGTTAGCTCTTTTCGTTATTTAGAGTAAGTTTAGTACTAAAGTCTAAATCCATAAGCAAGTCTCAAAGCAATCATTCCCAAACCTTTTCCTGTGGTTCCATCACTATTAAGTTTTGGAAAATCTGTATAATGTTCATAACGTAAACTTGCATCAAAATATTTATTTGCATATCCTATTCCGGGGCTTAGAAGTAATGAGTTTTTATTATAATTATTTGTAACGGCAAATGCACCGCCTACTTCAGCCAATAAATAAAGTTTATCTTTTAAAACAAAAGCTTTAAATCCACCTTTAACTGGGATATAACCTAAATCATTATCTTTTCCGTTAACAAAAAAGTTGTTAAAACCTGTAGTGAATGTTAGTGAATATCGAGTTGACAAATCGTATTGTAATCTAGCATCAACACCCAGATTCCATTCGTAAGGTTTAGTATTTAATGGCACACCGCCACTCAGACCAAATCCAAGACGGAAACCTTGATCATAACTTTTTGTTTCTGTTACAGTAACCTTATCTTGTGCAAAGGATCTAAAAGAACTTAAAACACATAAGGTTACTAGAGCTAATTTTGCTGAATTTCTAATGATTGTTTTCATGGTAATTAATTTATGTTAAGTATTTGAATAGTGTAAATTTTGCGTAACAATATCAAAATTAATATAAGTTATTTGATAGATTTGTTATACTTATTTTACTTTTCAAAGTTGCAGGGATTGTAGGAAGTTAATGTTACACCTTTTTTTGTAATCGTTATAATATTTGCATTTAAATAAATCCGGTGCTAAGGAATCGGATTTATACTAATCAGAAGTAAAATTATTACCCAATGTCTTCTGGAATATAAATTGTGAAAGTAGCACCAACATTAATTTTTCCTTTGGCAAAAATAAATCCTTTGTGGTTTTCAACTATTTTTTTACAAATTGCCAAACCAATTCCAGTGCCAGCGTATTCATTTTTGTTGTGAAGACGGTTAAATAAAATAAATATTTTTTCAGAATAATCCTTTTCAAAACCGATACCGTTGTCTTTGAAAGTAATTTTATAAAATTTTTCCTTTATTATTTTAGGAATTTGTTCTTCATCGGCTGCAATAACTTTTGTGCATGAAATTCTAATTTTCGGAACAATATTTGCTCTGCTATATTTCAGTGAATTACCAATGATATTTGCAAATAATTGTTGAATTTGAAATGGAATCACTTTTATTGTTGGCAATGTTTGACTTTCAATAATTGCATTTTTTTCTTCAATGGATTGTAATAAATCGCTTTTAGCATTTTCAAGTAAATCATTCAGATTTATGTTTTCAAAAATTTTATCCGTCTTTGTGGTTTTCGAATATTGCAATAAATCGTCAATAAGAATTCGCATCCGCTCAACAGAATTGTTTATTCTAACCATGAATTCTTTTCCACCATCGGAGAGATTATCATATTCTTTGTCGGACAAGCGAGAAACAAAGGTTTGAATTTTTCGTAACGGTTCTTGTAAATCATGGCTAGCCGCATAATTAAAAGCTTCTAGTTCCTTATTGCTGGCTTCTAATTCTATATTTTGTTGTTCCAAAGACTTTGATGCCAATACTTCCTCAGTTACATCACTAGTGGTGCCAATTAAAATTTCGTCACCTGATTTAGTAGTTAATAATCTACACGTAGTTCTAAAATATCTGATTTTTTTATCTTTTCTGGTGACTCTATATGTAAATGGAGCCAGATTTCCATTTTTTATCATTTTGGTTGTAATATCTTGAAAAGATTGTAAATCTTCTGAGTGAATGTACTTCATGAAATTTTCCTGACTAGCAATAAACGCTTGTGGTTCAAAACCAAGAAGTCGATAGCTATTGTCTGAAAAAGTGTATTCGTTGCTATCAATATTTAATTGCCAGCTACCGAAACTACCCACAATTTCGGCAAGATTATTTGATTCATTCAAAACCATTAATCGGCTGTTGGAGATTTGTGATTTTTCTAAATCTTTAGTAATCCTGATATATGAAATAGTGATTAATAAAAGCGTTATCAAAAGTGTTATATAAACAAAAATAGGAGTAATTTCCATAGTATCACTATAATATAGCTCTTTCCCTATTAATGATTTTTTCTCCAAAAGAATCATCTCATTTATTTGGCTTCGAACACTATCCATGGTTTGTTTTCCAATGATTAGTTTATCTTTTATAATCTTATCTGATAGTGATTTTTTTAAAGACAGATGCAAAACAGCTGAAAGATAGTTTTGTCTTTTGCTGATATAGAACTGCAATTTTCTGAGATTGTCTTCCTGAGCAGGATTGTTTTTAGTATAGTTTTTAACTAAGGCGAAGGAATGGTCAATTTTTTTTTTTGAATTTAAATAAGGCACTAAAAAAGTGGAATCTTTAGTTATCAAAAAACCGCGTTGTCCTGTTTCCGAATCTTTTAAATAAGAAAATAATCTTTCCAATTCTAAATTAACTTCGTAGGAGTGATTAACAGATTTAGAGGAATTGTTGAGTAAATTAATATGTTTGAAAGTTATTGCTGAAATAAAAAAAATAGCAAAAATAGAAATTACAAAAACACTTTTGATAAAGATATTTGATTTATATATGCTCTTTAATTTCATTATGTGGAAAGTCTATAACCGTAATAAAAAATTATCCTTATTCAATCCCGAGGTGTGATATTGCCAGTTTATGGTAACTACCTCTGCTAAAACTTTTTTAAGCGTACCAAAATCGCTTGGTTTTTTTATATAAATATTTGCACCTTGTACAAAAGTTTCTTCGATATGATCTTCTGAGGAGGATGTTGAGAAAATAGCAATGGCAATGTCACTCAATCTGTTATCTTTTTTTATTTCATGCAAACATTCTATTCCATTTTTTTTAGGCATATTTAAATCTAGAAATAGAACATTTGGCAAAACAGCATCAGGAGAATTCAAATAATCCATCAATTCAACACCATCATTAAACGTATTTACTTTCGTATTTATTTTCAATTCTTTGAATGCATCGGTAAAAAGTAACCTATCGTCCTCGTCATCATCAGCTAGAATAATTTGAATATAATCCATGTTCATATTGTATATTTTTTAGTTTTTGTTTAAGCAAAATTCGTTTAAAGTCAAAAATGGCAAGTTCTGTACTATTTTTAAATTAAGAACTATTATGCAAGACTTTGTTTAACTATATTGTTTTTCTAAATTTTAGGGCAAAAGTGTATTAATTAAATTTCGTAAAAAGTTTTATGAAATAATTTCGACTTTACAGTTGTAAATATAATAAAATTATTTTCATCAAAAAGTACATAATTTATCACAGCTTTTTCTTTTACTCTGATTAAATTTTTGTTTTGTTCTAATGATAACAAGCCATCTTCCTATATTTTAAGTAAAATAAATGGAAGATATATTATTCGAAATTTTGAAATACAGTATTTTGATTTATCCAAATAAAAGACTATATAAGTCAAATATTTTAAAAAAGTATTTAAAATTTCTAAAAAT
>JAYVNT010000057.1:0-21889 GCA_043758285.1 Flavobacterium sp. | reverse complement strand
TTGCATGGTTAAATATACCACTTCTATGTTTTTCTTACAACTATTTTGCTATATTTGTGATAGAGATTGTGGAAAGTTTTTTCACAGTCTGACGTTATTCACAACTTTGAGTAAGGTTAAATTCATTCACAAAAAAAATCCTTCATCCTGTCATTTCGACCTTTTGGGAGAAATCACATAGTCTGAATACTTAATGAGATTCCTCCTGCCTCGGAATGACAAAATACTCACACACAAAAACGGCTCGCAATTGCGGGCCGTTTTAATTTGTCTTACTTCATCTTTTTCTTCACTTCCACTTCTTGGAAAGCTTCGATAATATCAAGTTGTTCTATCTCGTTGTAATTCTTGATTTGCATACCGCAGTCATATCCTTTGGCTACATCTTTCACATCGTCTTTAAAACGTTTCAGTGTCGATAATTCCCCTGTAAAGATTACAACGCCTTCGCGAATAATTCTAATTCTAGAGTTTCTGAATATTTTACCATCGGTAACCATACATCCTGCAATAGTTCCCACTTTAGACACTTTAAATATCTCTCTGATTTCTGCCGTACCGGTAATTTCTTCTTTCATTTCTGGCGAAAGCATTCCTTCCATTGCATCTTTCAGGTCGTTGATAGCGTCATAAATAATAGAATAATTTCTAATATCGATTTCTTCTTTCATTGCCAATTGACGTGCATTACCAGCAGGTCGAACATTAAATCCGATGATAATAGCGTCAGATGCCGAAGCCAACATTACATCGGTTTCCGTAATCGCTCCAACACCTTTATGTATAATATTAATTTGAATTTCCTCGGTAGATAATTTGGTAAACTCACTCGAAAGTGCTTCTACAGAACCATCAACATCTCCTTTAAGGATAATGTTTAATTCTTTAAATTGTCCCAATGCAATACGACGACCAATTTCCGCCAAGGTAATATGACGTTGGGTTCTCACCGATTGTTCACGCATTAATTGCAAACGTTTCGTCGCAATTTGTTTGGCTTCTCTCTCGTCTTCAAACACGTTGAACTTGTCTCCAGCCGTTGCTGCACCATCTAATCCTAAGATAGATATTGGTGTTGATGGACCAGCTTCTGTTATATTATGCCCTCTTTCATCCTGCATGGCTTTCACCTTTCCGTGATTTTTTCCTGCCAATACATAATCGCCTACTTTCAACGTTCCTGATTGTACCAATATTGTAGACACATATCCACGTCCTTTGTCTAATTGTGCTTCCACAACAGTTCCAACAGCAGGTTTATTTGGGTTTGCTTTCAGGTCTAAAATCTCCGCTTCAAGCAATACTTTTTCTAATAATTCTTTGACACCAGTTCCTTTTTTAGCCGAAATATCATGCGATTGATACTTTCCACCCCAATCTTCGACCAATAAATTCATGGCGGCTAATTTCTCTTTAATCTTTTCAGGATTAGCACCTTGTTTGTCAATTTTATTGATTGCAAATATCATCGGAACATTAGCAGCTTGCGCGTGACTAATGGCTTCTTTGGTTTGTGGCATGATATCATCATCCGCAGCAACCACAATAATTGCAATATCGGTAACTTGAGCTCCACGTGCACGCATCGCAGTAAACGCTTCGTGACCCGGTGTATCTAGGAATGTTATTTTTTGGCCACCATCAAGTGTTACGGCATAAGCCCCAATGTGCTGTGTAATTCCCCCTGATTCGCCAGCAATAACATTTTCACTTCTAATGTAATCTAGTAAAGATGTTTTACCGTGATCCACGTGACCCATAACCGTTACAATAGGCGCACGAGACACTAAATCTTCTTCTTTATCAGCTACCACTTCAATTGAATCTTCAATATCTGATGTGATAAATTCCACTTCAAAACCAAACTCATCAGCCACAATTGATAAAGTTTCTGCGTCTAATCTTTGGTTCATCGTTACCATGATTCCAAGTGACATACATGTTCCGATTACTTTAGTAATAGGCACATCCATCATGGTTGCAACTTCACCTACGGTAACAAATTCTGTTACTTTTATTGTTTTGCTTCCTTCGTCAATGGCTCTTTGCTCATCATCCGATTTCTGGCGGTGCGTATCACGCTTGTCTCTTCTATATTTTGCTGCTTTAGATTTGCTCCCTTTACCTTGAAGACGTTCTAAAGTTTCCTTGATTTGGTTTTTAACTTCTTCTTCAGTTGGTTCTACTTTTTGAACAATTGCAGGACGTGCTCCTTTTTGGAAACCACCACCACCTGGTTTTATTCCACCTGGTTTGCTTGGCCCAAATGCATTGCCACCACCACCACCAGTCGTGATTGGTTTTCCAGCTTCGCCGGGTTTCCCAGGAATTCTTTTTCTTTTGTTTTTGTTGGCGTTGTTAGCAGCTATTTGTTGCGGAGTTAGAGGAGTTGCTAGAGCAGCAGCTGGTTTAGTTGCTTCTTTTTTAATCTCTTCTTTCTTCTTTTTGGGTTTATTAAATTGCGCTAAATCTATTGTTTGACCTGTTAATATTGGTCCTGTGAGATTTTGATATTGTGTGGTATGCGTTTCGTCAATTGCTTCTTCTTCTACAGGAGGAACAACAACCGTTTTAGTTTCTTTTGGTGCTGCTTCTTCTTTAGTGACAACACTTTCTTTTTTTGCAACAACGGGTTTCGTTTCTTGAATTTGATTTGCTTCTTGAACAGGTTTTGGAGCTTGAACCGCAGGAGTAATAACAGTTTTTGGAGCCAAGTCTATCTTCCCAACTTGTTTTGGTGCAGCAACTACAGCTCTTGCTTTAATCAATTCTTGTTGTTGGTTGCGCTCTTCGTCCAGCTTTCGCTTATCTTCAATTTCTTTTTCTCTTTCTACTCGAAGTGCTTCTTTTTCTTTTTTAATCTCTTCGCTTACGCCTTTTGATGCTTCTTTATTGCCTTTGTCGCCAGCAAACTGTCCGCAAAGAATAGTATAAACATCATCAGAAACTTTAGTATTTGGGCTTGCTTCAATAACAATTCCTTTATCCTTAAGATAATCCACAGCTCTTTCCAACGAAATATTTAATTCCCTTAAAACTTTATTAATTCTAATATTTCCTTCAGACATAAAATCTAATTATTGTTAACTATTTTGGGTTAAAAGATTAGTCTTGAAACTCTTCTTTTAATATTCTTATTACTTCTAAAATGGTTTCTTCTTCCAAATCGGTTCTTCGAACTAAATCGGCTACGTCTTGATTTAAAATACTTCTTGCTGTGTCCAGTCCGATTTTTGCAAACTCGTCAATAACCCATCCATCTATTTCGTCTGAGAACTCGGTTAATTCAACATCATCTTCCTCTACTGCCATTCCTTCTCTAATTACATCTAATTCATATCCAGTTAAAAGTCCCGCCAATTTGATGTTGTGTCCACCACGACCAATTGCTTTTGAAACTTCTTCTAACTTCAAGAATACTTCAGCTCTTTTTTTCTCTTCATCAATTTTAACCGATGAGACTTTTGCAGGACTTAATGCTCTTGTTATATAAAGTTGCAGATTAGAAGTGTAATTGATTACATCAATGTTTTCGTTTCCTAACTCGCGAACAATTCCGTGAATTCTAGAACCTTTCATACCAACACACGCACCAACAGGATCAATTCTGTCGTCATAAGAATCAACGGCTACTTTTGCTTTTTCACCAGGGATTCTTACTACGTTTTTAATCATAATCAAACCATCAAAAACCTCGGGGATTTCCTGTTCAAATAATTTCTCCAAAAATTTATCTGCCGTTCTAGACATGATAATTTGAGGTTTATTTCCTTTCAATTCAACACTTTCGATAATTCCGCGAACGTTGTCTCCTTTACGGAAAAAGTCAGATGGAATTTGTTTTTCTTTCGGCAAAACAATTTCATTTCCTTCATCGTCAATCAAAATTACAACTCTTGGACGAACGTGGTGTACTTCAGCGGTGTAAATTTCGCCAATTAAATCCTTGAATTGTTTGTAAAGATTAGTGTTGTCGTGTTCGTGGATTTTAGAAATCAAATTTTGACGCAAAGCCAAAATCGCTCTTCTTCCTAGATCAATTAATTTTACTTCTTCAGAAACTTCTTCACCAATTTCAAAATCGGATTCAATTTTTCTTGCTTCGGTTAATGTAATTTCTTCATTTTCTAAATCTAAATCATCATCCGCTACAACAATTCTTCTTCTCCATATCTCCATATCACCTTTATCAGGATTGATAATGATGTCAAAGTTATCATCAGAACCGTATTTCTTTTTCAATGCGTTTCTAAATACATCTTCCAGAATCGCCATAAGCGTTACTCTATCAATAAGTTTATCGTCTTTAAACTCTGAAAACGAATCGATTAATGCAATATTCTCCATGCCTAATTAATTAAATATTATTGTAACAATTGCTTCTTTTATATCTGAATAAGGAATCTCGCGTTTGTGTTCCACCGTTTCTTTTCCTTTCCCTATTTTCTTTGGTTCTCTTGCTGTCCATGTCAATGTGATGTTTTCATCTGTGACATTTTCCAACTTTGCTTCTATCGTTTCGGTAGCTGTTTTTACTTTTAGAGTTCTTCCAATATTCTTTCGATATTGTCTAACCATTTTTAATGGTGTCGAAACTCCAGCCGAAGCTACTTCTAATGCGTAATCCTGTTCTTCGCGGTCTAAATTATTATCAACTGCACGACTTATATCGATACAGTCTTGCAAATTTACACCACTATCTCCATCTAATGTCACTATGACTTTAAAAGCGTCATTGATGGTTAAATCAACCAGAAACAAAGAAGGTTTTTCTTTTAACTCGTCTTCCAATAATTCCAAAACTTTCTCTCTAAATGCCATAGTTGTATAAAAAGAGGGAAGCATTGCTTCCCTCATTATTTAATTTTGAATTGTAAATAACGATGCAAATATAGTTATTTTTTTATAAACCAAAAATTGTTGTTGTATCAAAAAAAAATAATATCTTTATTGTATTAATATTTACAATCCAAAATTTACTTTTATATTATGAAAAAAATCTTAGTTCCAACAGACTTTTCTGATCATGCCTATTACGCATTACAAGTTGCCGCTCAAATTGCTAAAAGAAATAATGGCGAAATCATACTGCTTCACATGTTAGAAATACCTCATCAAGGTAGCGATGCAATAGGAAGTGGTCACGATTTACCTGAAATAATGCTATTTAAAAATGCCGCTATTAATAGATTAGAAGATTTGATGGATGATATCTGTTTGGAAGGATTAAAAGTTTCCGAAGTAATTCAATTTGAATTGGCATTCGATGGAATAATGAAAATTAGTAAAAAAAATGATATTGATTTAGTTGTAATGGGTTCGCATGGAGCTAGTGGTTTTAAAGAAATGTTCATAGGTTCTAACGCTGAAAAAGTAGTAAGAAATTCAATTGCACCCGTTTTAATCATTAAAAAAGATGCTGGCGAATTCAACGTCAATAAGTTTGTTTTTGCTTCCGACTTTTCCGATGAAATCAGAAAACCTTTTGCTAAAGTAGTTGAATTTGCCAATAAATTTGATGCCGAACTAGAATTAGCCATGATTAATACACCTAGTAGTTTCAAGCCGACACATGTTGCCGAAGAGATTATGAAAAAATTTGTGTCTAATTTTACAATCAACAAATATTCTATCAATATATACAATGACGTAAATGTTGAAAACGGAATATTGCATTTTGCAGACAATATTGATGCCGATTTAATTGGTGTTTGTACTCATGGAAGAAAAGGAATCTCCCATTTTTTCAACGGAAGTATAAGTGAAGATTTGGTAAATCATGCATTACGCCCTGTGGTTACTTTTAAAATATAAACTATTTCTAAATTTAATGAAATCAAAAAATCCTCTCAAGTTGAGAGGATTTTTTGTTGGTCTACAAGGACTCGAACCTTGAAAGACTGCACCAAAAACAGTTGTGTTACCATTACACCATAGACCAGGTTGCTCAATGCGAGTGCAAATTTAGTTTAAATTTTATTTTACACAAATAAATAGCTATAAAAATTAAAAACTAAACTTGAACCAATTTCAATTAAGAAGCACAATAATCATTAAATTAACCTGTTATCTATTTAAGAAAATTTTGTTAATGCAGGTTTCCTTGCGTTAAAAAAAATAGTTTCTTTGTACCATAAAACAAAACCATTCATTTCATAGCTATATGATGAACTTTAACTTCAATAAATGGAACACCATCTTAGGATGGGCTGCATTTACAATTGCCTTAATCACTTTTTCGCTAACCGTTGAACCAACCATGAGTTTTTGGGATTGTGGAGAATATATTTCAACATCCGCGAAACTAGAAGTTGGTCATCCGCCTGGCGCACCATTGTTTCAAATCCTTGGTGCCTTCTTTGCCATGTTTGCCTTTAACAAAGAAAGTGTTGCTTTGATGGTGAACATGTTGTCTGTTTTTTCAAGTGCGTTTACTATTTTATTTATGTTTTGGTCCTCGTCTATATTGTTGCGAAAAATCATTTCACAATACACTGAAATCGATAGAAATAAAGCGATTGTTATTCTTGGAAGTTCTTTTGTTGGCTCATTAGCTTTTACTTTTTCGGACAGCTTTTGGTCAAGTGCCGTTGAAGCCGAAGTATATGCCATGGCATCATTATTCATTGCCATTCTTTTTTGGCTTGGATTGCGTTGGGAAGAAGACATGCACACACCAAAAGGAAATCGTTGGCTATTGTTAATTTCTTTATTGGTTGGACTTTCATTTGGAGTTCACTTCATGGCATTACTTACCATTCCTGCTATTGGGTTTTTATATTTCTTTAAAAATTACAAAACTGTTACCGTTAAGAATTTCATTATTGCTAACGTTATAATTGTTGCCGTTTTATTGTTCATTTTCAAATTATTATTGCCTTATACATTAGCTTTTTTCGGAAAAATGGAAATATTTATGGTCAATAGCTTTGGTTTACCATTCAACTCAGGAACCATTTTTGCGCTTTTATTGATTATTGCTTTTTTCTATTTTGGATTGAAATACACTCGCGAAAAAGGGCATCCACTTTACAACACGGTTTTATTGTGCATCCTATTTGTGCTTATTGGTTTCTCTACTTGGATGTTGTTACCCATTCGTGCCAATGCAAATGTGGTTATCAATGAAAACAAGCCCTCAGATGCAGCCGAAGTTTTGGCATATTACAACCGGGAACAATATGGCGTAAATCCACTGTTTTATGGCCCACAATACACAGATACTTTTGCTGGATTGGACAAAGACGAACCTTATTTGGATAAAGCACCCAACTATGAAAGAGATTATAAAACAGGGAAATATGTGATCGTAAACAATTACAAAAATGCCGAACAAAACAGCGATAATGCACAAAAAGCAATTCTGCCCCGACTTTGGAGCACAGACAATATTGACAATTATATTCAGTTTACAGGTGTTCCAAAAATGCATCTTAATCAAAATTATCCTTATGAGGATGACTTAGCTCAATATGGTGTTAACATTGATAGTTTGAGTGAAGAACAAGTAGGGATGGCAGTTACTCAATTGAAAGGAGAAATGCAAAAAACAGTTTCGGAATTCAAATCGGCTTATGCTCAGAAAAAAATCGATAACGAAGATTATGTTTCTTTCCTAAAAAAATACAGCGCTTATATTGTTATAGAAAAACCGTCCACTTGGGACAATATTAGCTTCATGATTGAATATCAATTTGGGTATATGTATGGAAGATATTTGCTGTGGAATTTTGTTGGAAAACAAAACGACGTTCAAGGAAAATACGATAATCTTGATGGCAATTGGCTGAGCGGAATTAAATTTATAGACGAAATTCATCTTGGCAAAGGATCACAGGAAAATCTTCCTGATGATGTTAAAAATAACAAAGGCAGAAACTTGTATTACTTTCTTCCTTTCTTTATTGGTTTAATTGGATTGATGTACCATGCCCAAAAGGATTTAAAAAGTTTTTATGTGCTTTTAGCATTATTTTTATTTACAAGCATTGCTTTAAAAATATTTCTTAACGAAAGACCTTTTGAGCCACGCGAACGAGATTATGCCTTGGTCGGTTCATTCTATGTTTTTGCTATTTGGATAGGTTTCGGAGTTTATGCTATTTATGAAATGATAGCCGAACGTGTCAAATCAAAATTTGTTGGTCCAATTGTAATTGGCGCTTGTCTTCTTGCTGCGCCAATTTTAATGGCAACCCAAAACTGGGACGATCATAGTCGCGCTGACAAATATACCGCGATTGCAATGGCGAAAAACTATCTAAACTCTTGTGATCAAAATGCAATACTTTATACCATTGGCGATAACGACACATTCCCACTTTGGTATGCACAAGAAATTGAAGGTATTCGAACCGATGTTAAAATTGTGAACACACAATTATTCATGACCGATTGGTATATCGATCAAATGAAGTTTAAAACCTATAAATCAAATGGTTTACCAATATCATTCAAACATGATGAATACGTTGGAGATAAATTAGATTATGTTGCCCATATTCAAAAAACGGAAGCCCGATGGAACATTAAAGACTTTATTAGTTTTATTAAACTTCCAAAATCAACCGTTGAAATGTCAAACGGACAAACCATTCATTTTTATCCCACCAACAAAGTCAGAATTCCAGTTGACAAAAATGCTATTATAAAAAACAAAGTCGTCAATCCAATTTACAATGACTCAATTGTATCTTATATTGATTTAGATATTAAAGGAGGTGCGTTGTATAAAAATCGCTTGATGATGTTAGATGTATTGGCCAACAACGATTGGAAACGACCAATATATTTTACAGGTGGAAGTTTTGGTGATGACGATTATCTTTGGATGAAAGAGTATCTTCAATTAGACGGATTGGTGTATAAATTAGTGCCGATAAAAACAAAAATTGACAAAGAAAACCCTTATGATATGGGCAATATTGATAGCGAAAAAATGTATGATATTGTAATGAAATGGAATTGGGGCAATGGTGATTTGACCACCATATATCATGATCCTGAAACCAGAAAAAACAGTATTTCATATAGAACTAACATGGCGCGATTAATGGAACAGTTAATAAATGAAGGCAAGAAAGAAAAAGCTAAAAAAGTCATTGACTTAGCGCTAACCAAAATGCCAATGGATTATTATGGTTATTATACGATGGTCGAACCATTTACAAGTGGATATTATGAACTTGGAGAAAAAGAAAAAGCAAGAGAATTATTGGAACGATTAATAACAAAATACAAACAAAGTTTAACGTATTATGCTGGCATTCAGCCATCCATTCAAAACGGAATTGCCTCAGATATTATTACTGATATTGAACGTTACAGAAGTTTGCTACTTGTGATTAAAGACCATAAAGACATTGAATTTTATAATAAAAATAAACCTGTTTTTAATTCTTTCGTTCAAAGGTTTACACGTTTCGGTAGAGATTTAGAATAATATGACAATTCATCAATGTGTCGATATATCAATTTGCACATTGATAAATTATCTAATTGACCATGTAACACAATGAGTTTTTGGGTAAAAACACATTATTTTATTAAAAATATTTTTCCAAATTACATTTGGAATATTCCTAACGATGAAAATAAAGTTTTCCTCACTTTTGATGATGGTCCGACGCCATCAATAACCGAATGGACTTTAGATCAATTAAAAAAGTATAATGTCAAAGCAACTTTCTTTTGCATTGGTAACAACATCGAAAAAAATCCCGAAATTTTCCAAAAAATAATTGAAGAAAAACACGCCATTGGAAATCATACTTTCAATCATCTAAAAGGTTGGAAAACTAAAAATGAAGATTATATTGAAAACGTTAAGTTATGTCAATCTCAAATCTTAAATCACAAATCTCAAACTCCAAATCTATTCCGTCCGCCTTATGGGAAAATTAAACTTTCTCAATCAAAAGAATTGAGGAAATTGGGATACAAAATAATTATGTGGGATGTTATTTCTTATGATTTTGATAAAAATATATCAAAAGAAAAATGTTTAGCTAATGTTTTGAATAGTATAAAATCGGGAAGTATCATCGTTTTTCATGATAGCATAAAAGCGGAACAAAACTTGAAATATGTTTTGCCTAAAACGTTAGCATTCTTGAAAGAAAAAGGATTTATGTGTGCAAAAATTGATTAAAGCTGTTCTTGAACGAGACTAATTATAGTATTGGCGTCTAATTCTCCAGATTGTCTCCAAACCATTTGTCCTTCTTTATAAATCATCAGCGTAGGTAAACCTTTAATACGAAGTGCATCCGCTAATTCTTGATTTTTATCTACATCAATTTTTATCACTTTTGCACTATCACCAAGAGCGGCAGCAACATCTCTTATAACAGGGTGCATCGAAACAGATGACTCGTTCCACTCAGTATAAAAGTCAATTAATACTGGAACTTGAGCGTTTATTAATTCTCCAAATTTTGACATAAAACCAAAATATTTTTACTTCTTTTTACTCTTCAAAAAGAATTATTAAAACACAAATGTAGCATATTTAACTAATTATGCTACACTATTCCATTTTTTTAGTTCAAAAACCGTTATTTCTGGCATAATTCCAACACGACCAGGATAGGCATGAAAACCAAAACCGCGATTTACATAGACGTATCTCCCAAATTCTTGATACAATCCTGCCCATTGTTTGTAAATGTATTGCGCCAAACTCCATTTGAAATAACCGGGAATTTCAATACCAAATTGCATTCCGTGTGTGTGTCCAGAAAGAGTTAATTGAATGTTTTTTGGATGTTGTTTAATAATATATTCCCAATGGCTTGGATCGTGACTCATAAGGATTTTAAAATCTTCCGCAGTTAAATTTTCAGAAGCTTTATTTATATCACCAAATTCCCCGAAATGTTTTCCCCAATTTTCAACACCTATTAAAGCAATTTCATCATTGCCTTTTTTAATTTTTACATGCTCATTAAGCATTAATTTGAAATCAATTTGGCGATGCAAATCTTTGATAGCATCAAAATTATCAGCTTTTGCTTTTTCTGATTTCCAATCTAAATAGGCACCATAATCGTGGTTTCCTAAAATAGAATATTTCCCGTATTCGTATTTTTTTATTCCCTTAAAAATCTCAATCCATGGATGCATTTCATCAGCTTTTGCATTGACGATATCACCCGTAAATAATAAAAGATCCGCTTCTTGCTGGTTTATTAAATCAATTGCATAGCGTATTTTTTCTTCATTATCAAAGCTTCCACTATGAATATCTGAAATTTGAGTGATTTTGAAACCTTCAAAAGCATCTGGTAAATCAGGAAAAAATAGGGTTTGTCGAATTACTTTGAAATTGTATTTTCCAATGGTCATTCCGTAAATCAAGGAAATAAACGGTACTGCTGCCAATCCGAGCGCGACTTGGCTAACAAATTTTCTTCTTTCGGGAAGAAAACTATCAGAATTGTGCCCCATAAAATGGGTAATTGTTCCCATCAAAAGCCGCAAAACATCTTCCATTAGCATAACAAAAGTCAAAACTATTTTTGGCAACAAAACCAAAAGTAGTAATCCTAACGTTATCAATGTCATCTTGGTTTGACCGACACTTCGGTCAAACTTCATAAACTCATAAGCAATAAATACTATTGCTGCCACAGAAACTACTAAATACACAAGTAAAATCCATTTGGACTTAGTAACTGTTTTTATAGCTTGAAAGGCATAAAGCTCAACTATTCCTAAGATTATGAAAACAATAATAAAGCGAAACGCCATTTTAAAATTTTTTACAAATTAACAAAGAAAACTAGTGCGATTTAATATTGTTAAAGATTATTTAACGTTAGTTCAACAACATTTCAAACTAAAAATGGCTAACAATTTCTTGTTAGCCATTTTTTAAATAATTAAAATAAATTAACTATTTTTTTGCAGGTGTAGCTGGAGTAGCAGGTGTAGCTTTTGCTGGTTTTGCTGGTTTAGCTTTTTTAGTTGCTTTTACTTCTTTTGCTGGCGCCGCTTTTGCTGGTGCTGTTTGTGCGTTTGCAATTGCAGTAGTTCCTAAAACTAAAACTGCTAACATAAATACTTTTTTCATGATGTTGTTATTTTTATAGGTCAAATGTATACTCACTAAATGAAGATTATGTTCGTTTAAAAAATTTAACATTAGATTATAATTTGAATTTCTTTATTACTTTTTTTAAATTAAAAAAGCCAATAATAAATTATCAGCTTTTTTCAAGAATTAATAACTTATCTAATACTATTTCAATAGGCAAGATGAACAAATATTGAAATTTGTATTTAGTTAGTTATTTTTTTGCTTTTGAATCCTCCGCTTTTTCCATTTTTTTAGTTTCCGCTTTTTCTTCTTTTTCAGCAGCTTTTTTGGCGTGTTTAGCATGTTTTACATGTTTCAATTCTTTTGGTGGTGTCGCTTTTGCTGGTTCAGTTTGTGCGTTTAGCATTGCAGTAGTTCCTAAAACTAATACTGCTAACATAATTACTTTTTTCATGATGTTGATATTTTTAAATTATTGAATAACATTATTGTTATTTATAAATCAAATATATCATTACAATATGAAGACAAAATGAAGATTGATCCTAACAGAAAAAGTTTAACTTTTCTTTGTGAAATCAACAGGAAATCGAACAGTAAATGTTGTTCCAAAATCAATTTTAGACTCTACATTTATCACAATATGATGAAAGGCAGCAATACTGTCAACAATTGCTAAACCTAAACCTTGTCCTTCTTGCTCTATCGCAATTCTAGTAAAACGTTCAAAAACTGTAGCTTGTTGTTGTTCTGTCATCCCTTTTCCGGTATCGGAAATAGTTAGTAGATAATTGCCCGCTTCAAAATTGCCTTTTAATGTGAGTTTGCCTTTTGCGATATTATATTTTATAGCATTCAAAATTAGATTGTGAAGCATAATCCGAATTAAAATTTTGTTACCTAAAAAGACACGATCCTCAGTAATTTCATTTTTGACTGTTATTTGTTTTTCTTCAATTCTATCTTCCAAATCTTCAAGAATTTCCTCAAGAATTTCCTTTATAGCTATTTGTTCGTTATTAACGAACTGATTGTTATCTATTTTGGAGATTAGCAACAAGTTATTGATTACTTTTTTTAACAAATCTAACGTTCTTAGGGAACTCGCAATTTTATCAATTCCCGCATCGTCAATAGATTCGTTTTGAAGTAAGTTTTCTAATCTGTTTTTCAAAAGGGAAATTGGTGTCAATAATTCATGAGAAACATTGGCTATAAATTGTTTTTCTTTTTGAAACAAATCATTTATTCTAAACATCATTTGGTTCAAAACAGAATCTAATTCTTGAAAATCAGTAGAATGTGTCTGTATTTCGGTATAATTAAATGAAATAGGTTCATTAACATGCCTGATTTTAGTATTGATGATTTTATAAAATGGTTTTAAAAGATATTCGATAAAAAAGGTATCTGCCAAAAAAGTAATCAATACTATTATGAAAAGAAGCACTGAAGTAAATAATCGAATTGTAAAAGTCAAATCATTAATTTCACTCAAACTATTCCCAATTTCTAACACATACTTAGTGTTTTCATAAGTAAAATTGTAATACAAAACACGATACTCATTTTGCTCGTCTTCTATAATTCTTGATTCATTTAAGAAAACACTTGTGTCTTTACTGAAATTCTTTTTTGCTCTAGACAATTGCAAAAACTCATTGTGCAACGTAGAAAAACTGGCGTAGGTCTCCGTTGGATCATTACGATTCATAAAATCATGAATTTCTTCAATATTCAAATGCTGGATGAATTTTTGCTTCTTTTCTAAAATACTTTTATCAATGTGACTGTAAACTACTTTTTGGACCAAAGCGGGAAGTGAAAACCAAAGCACAACAATGATTAACAATCTTGTCAATAAATTAAAAACTGCTAATTGATGCTTGATTTTCATTTATACATTAATTCTATAGCCAACATTTCTAACAGTTTCAAACCAATCTATTTTAGAAAATTTAATCAACTTTTTTCGAAGATTTCGAACATGAACATCTATAAAATTAGAATCAGAGTTTATCTCTAAAACATCTCCCCAAACATGTTCTGTCAATTGTAGTCGAGTAATAACTCTGTTTTTATTCAATGCCAAATATTGAAAAATATCAAATTCTTTTTTGGTCAAAGCAATGGGAGTTTGTTCAAAACTAACCTTATAATCTTGAAGCTGAATTGTAAACCCGTGAAAGTTTAATTCATTAGCTGTAAATCCGTGAATTCTTCTAATTACGGCAAATAATCGCGCGCCAAGTTCTGTTAGAGCAAAAGGTTTTGTGAGATAATCATCCGCACCAAGTTCTAATCCGTTGATTTTATCATCCAATTCTCCTCTAGCAGTAATAACAATAACTGCAATTTTAGATTTCGATTTTCGAACCGCTTTCAAAACATCAAAACCACTACCATCTGGCAAACCTAAATCCAACAACATGGCGTCATAATCATTTACTTCTATTTCTTCCAAAGCCGCGTTACAAGTAGTGACCGCTTTGCACAAATAGCCATTTTTTGAAAGATAATCTACCAATTCCGTTGCTAGTTCTTTATAATCTTCAACAATTAAAACATTCATTTTATAAAATTAAAAAGAAATTCAAAGTAACGGAGAAACTTAATGTCAATCGTTGTTATTAAACTTATTTTAACATTGGTTAATTTCTATTCAAAAAACAAACGTTCTTTTTTGAAACTTTAGTTATTTTTACGCTTCATAAAATTTAGAAAATGTCAACTCAAAAACGCCTTTTCCTTCTTGATGCTTACGCCTTAATCTTTCGCGGCTATTATGCTTTTATAAAAAATCCTCGTATCAATTCAAAAGGAATGGACACCTCAGCCATTATGGGATTTATGAATGCCTTAATGGATGTCATCAAACGCGAAAAACCGGATCATTTAGCCGTTGCTTTTGACAAAGGCGGAAGCGATTATTGTTATGAAATGTATAAAGAGTACAAAGCCCACCGCGATGAAACGCCCGAAGCTATTAAGATTGCCGTTCCCTATATTCAGGAATTGTTGCGTGCCATGCATATTCCGATTATTGAAAAAGCGGGTTTTGAAGCCGATGATTTGATTGGAACTTTGGCAAAGCAAGCCGAAAAAGAAGATTTTCAAGTTTTCATGGTCACCCCAGATAAGGATTTTGCACAATTGGTTTCTGAAAATATTTTTATGTACAAACCAGCACGAATGGGCAACGACATCGAAATATGGGGAATTCCAGAAGTCTTAGCCAAATTTGAAATCGAACGTCCTGAACAAGTAATCGATTTCCTTGGAATGATGGGCGATGCTGCCGATAATATTCCAGGATTACCTGGCGTTGGCGAAGTTACTGCCAAAAAATTATTGAAAGAATTTGGTTCGATGGAAAATCTTTTGGCAAATACGGATAAGCTAAAAGGCGCGATGAAAGATAAAATCGAAGCCAATGCTGAACTCGGAATTTTATCCAAAAAATTAGCCCGAATTCTGTTAGATTGCCCGGTGACTTTTGATGCAGCCGATTATGAACTTTCAAAACCCGATGTCGAAAAAACCGATTCCTTATTCATGAAATTAGAATTCCGCCAAATGAAAGCGCAGTTTGACAAATGGTTTGGCGGTGGAAAAGAATTTGATGAAATTGAAGTCAATGGCAATGACAATAGCAATGGCAATAATCAAACTGTTGCTAAAAAAACACCCGCTAAAAAATCCAACGAAGACCAATTTGATTTGTTTGGCTTTACGGATGAAGAAACTAATGAAGTTAAACAGCATTCTTATTACGCAACGCTTGAAACCACAGAGCATTTATACCAAGTAGTTCAAGGAGAATTGGGCACAAAGTTGTTTTTACAAAATCTGATGAATCAAACTTCGGTTTGTTTTGATACTGAAACTACAGGAATTGACGCTTTGAATGCCGAATTAGTCGGAATGTCATTTTCTTTTGAAAAAGGAAAGGCCTTTTATGTTCCTGTTCCCGAAAACCAAGCGGAAGCAAAAGCTTTGGTAGAAAAATTCAAACCTTTTTTTGAAAGCGAAAGCATTGAAAAAATTGGGCAAAACGTAAAATACGATTTGAAAGTATTATCTAAATACGGAATTCAGATTAAAGGAAAACTATTCGATACCATGATTGCGCATTACTTAATCAATCCAGATATGCGTCACAATATGGATGTTTTATCGGAAACGTATTTAAAATATGCGCCAAAATCTATCGAAACCTTGATAGGAAAGAAAGGCAAAAACCAATCGTCAATGCGCGATGTAGCTTTGGAAGAAATCAAAGAATACGCTGCCGAAGATGCTGATATCACGTTGCAATTGAAGGAAGTTTTCAGTCCTATTCTAGACAAAGCGGAAACAAAAAAACTCTTTGATGAAATTGAAATTCCGCTAATTCCTGTTCTTGCAGCCATGGAAATGGAAGGAATCAATCTTGATGAGGATTTCTTAAAATCAATGTCGGTTACGATGCAAAAAGACATTAACGAATTCGAGCAAAAAATCTATGAAACTGCTGGAGAAAAGTTCAATTTGGCTTCGCCAAAACAACTCGGCGATATTTTATTCGACAAATTAAAAATCGGCGGTGCCAAACAAAAGAAAACCAAAACCGGTCAATATGCCACTGGCGAAGAAGTGTTGTCGTATTTGGCAAACGACAATCCAATTGTAAAAGACATTCTCGAATGGCGTCAAATGGTGAAATTGCAAAGCACGTATATCGACGCTTTGCCTAATCAGGTTGATGCAACAACGGGGCGCGTTCATACCGATTATATGCAAACGGTGGCGGCAACCGGGCGTTTGAGTTCGAATAATCCGAATTTGCAAAACATTCCAATTCGAACCGAGCGCGGACGATTAATCCGAAAAGCATTTATTGCGCGTGACGAAAATTACACCTTACTTTCTGCCGATTATTCTCAAATAGAACTCCGAATTATTGCCGCTTTATCTGGCGAAGAAAACATGATAAAAGCGTTTCAGAACAATGAAGACATTCACAAAAGTACTGCTGCAAAAGTGTTCAACGTGCCGCTAAATGAAGTAACCAAGGAACAACGAAGCAATGCCAAAACGGTAAACTTCGGAATTATTTATGGCGTTTCTGCTTTTGGTTTGAGCAATCAAACTTCATTGTCAAGAAGCGAAAGTGCCGCTTTGATTGATGCGTATTACAAAACCTATCCAAAACTGAAATCTTACATGAGTGAGCAAGTTGATTTTGCGAGAGAAAATGGGTATGTGCAAACGGTTTTAGGAAGACGCCGTTATTTGAAAGACATCAATTCTGCCAATGCAATCGTGCGAAGTGGTGCCGAACGAAATGCGGTTAACGCCCCAATTCAAGGAAGTGCTGCCGATATTATCAAAATTGCGATGATTAACATTTATAAAAAACTCTCGCAAGAAAATTGGAAATCAAAAATGCTCTTGCAAGTGCATGACGAATTGGTTTTTGATGTACACAATACTGAATTAGAAAAAATACAACCGATGATTAAACACGAAATGGAAAACGCTTTCAAGATGGCGGTTCCTTTGGATGTAGAAATTGGTGTGGGGAAAAATTGGCTCGAAGCGCATTAACTTTAGTAGTCAGTGTTTAGTAGCAGTCATCAGTCAAAACCTGTCGGGTTATAAAATTCTGACAGGTTTTCTTTTTTATTCGAAATATTATTTAGACATTTGTCTAAATACCTAAATGATGAACTCCATTTTTAAGGCACTGAATGATAAAACGCGCAGAGATATTCTTGAATTGCTTCGTGAAAAACAGATGACTGCTGGAGATATTGCAGATCAATTCAATATTTCTAAACCGAGTATTTCACATCATTTGGATATTTTAAAAAGAGCTGATTTAGTTACTAGCGAAAAAAAAGGGCAATTTATAGTTTACTCTTTAAATACCACAATCGTAGAAGATATTTTAAAATGGATTATAACACTAAAAAAATAACAATGGAAAAAATTAAAAAAGAAATCCCGCTTATTAGTATTGCATTATTACCTTTTATTTATTTAGCATACATCTGGAATCGTTTGCCAGAAAAAGTTCCGATGCATTGGAATTCTTCGGGTGAGATTGATGATTATGGAAATAAAAAAGAATTACTGATTATACTTTTATTGGTTGTTGGTCTCCCTTATCTCATTTTAATGGTTATTCCAAATATAGACCCAAAACAGAAATTGAAAAATATGGGTAATAAATTATACAATTTACGGTTTATACTTTCCATCTTCATGTCGGCTCTTGCCATTTTTATTTTGTATAGTGTACAAAAAGAAACAAGTAATCCAGGATTAATACTTGCTATTATAGGGTTGTTATTTGCTTTTTTAGGGAATTATTTCAAAACACTCAAACCCAATTATTTTATTGGAATCCGAACACCGTGGACATTAGAAAACGAAGAAGTTTGGAAAAAAACTCATTTACTTGGTGGCAAATTGTGGTTTGTTGGTGGTTTACTAATGGCTTTGACTTTTGTTCTACCTGAACCATTTAATCAATACATTTTTTTAAGTATTGCAGCTATTATTACGATAATCCCAGTAGTATATTCCTATTTAGAATTTAAAAAAACTAAAGCTTAATAACAACCCTTTTTGTCATGGCGGTTCTTTTGGATGTAGAAATTGGTGTGGGGAAAAATTGGCTCGAAGCGCATTAGAAAAATGTACCGTATACCGTTGCCCGTTTTTCTTTCTAGCGCAAAGTTACAAACTTTGTGAAACATGAGTACGAGCGTGACGCTCGCACTAGCTTGGAGATTTCTTTGTGGGCACGGAATGCAAACCGCAATCGGGTAATCTTCTTGAAATTCCCATAATTATTTTTGTTTTTACTTGTTTGTTGCTTTTATCGAACTGGCAGACCCTATATTCTTGACAATATGCACTCTCCCAGAGCTGGGACACCCTATATTCTTGACAATATACCCTCTCCCAGAGCTGGGACACCCTATATTGTTTGTAATATGCCCTCTCCCAGAGCTGGGACACCCTATATTGCTCAGAAACCATTGACAATCATGCGTAAAAAGCATTAGTTGAGGTAATTTCATAAAAAAAAGCCAGACAATGTCTGGCTTTTTTTGGTTATACTAGCCTGTATATTATTCAATAATTACCTTCTTCCAAGATTTGTCGGTATCATTTACCAATTCTATTAGGTAAACGCCTTTTTGCAATCCCTCAACATTTACTTCGGCAGTGTCGCCATTGTTTGAAACTTCAATAGTTTTTATAAAAGACCCTATTTGGTTGTAAATAGTTATGGTTTTTAGGGTTGTTTTAGTTTTTACTAAAAACGCTCCGTTAGATGGATTTGGATAAATCTGCGATGCATTCAAAGAAAAATCTTCAACGCCAAGTGCCAATCTTGTTAGCGTTTGTGGCGCATGTGGATTGCTACCATGGTATGCTAACGTTGTGGTTGACCCTTCTGAAAAAATTATATTCATAGAAGAGCTGTCATTTAAAAAGGTATAATCGCCTGTAGAAACTAAACTTCTTGTAGCCACCACTGTTCGTGTGGTTCCGCTAACCGTATCAGAAACTATTGTCCAACTTTGTGCTCCTGCAGCATCTGGGTTTGGCTGAATGTGTCCTCCTGGAGCAATATAATCTCTGTTGGTAGTTGCATTCCAAATAAACATATCGGTTACTGTTGCCATACTGGTACCATTAAAACCTATTCCAAGCCAATGGGTGCTTGACCCCGTTAAAGTCATCGTTACCATTGTAGCATCGGTATCTATTTTAATAGTTCTGGTGCTCCCTGCTAATGCAACAGTTCCTGTGGTAAACTGAGCAAAGGAAAAAGTCGCAACGGTTAATAAGAACATAGTAAGTAATTTTTTTTTCATGATTTTTTATTTAAGTACGTTTATAATTTCTTCATTTCCTGAAAAGACGGCATATTCAAAAGCTGTTTTTCCTTGTTTATCTATTTTTGTTTTGTCTGCTTTATTTTGAAGAAGTGCTTTCACGGCTTCTATATTCCTGAATTGCACCGCATAAATTAAAGCTGTTACACCATTCTCGTCAGTTTCGTTTATATCGGCTTTGTTGTTGAGTAAAATGGTTACCATCTCCCTATTCCCTTTTACCACAGCCGCCATTAATGGCGTTCCCATACTGCTCTTTTGATTGATGTTACTTCCTTTATCAATTAAAAATTTTGCGACTTCATTATTTTCTCTGTAGCATGCTAAGGTTAGCGGCGAGAATCCATCTTTATTAATTGAATTTACGGCTTTTGGATTCTTTTTAACCATTTCTTTCATCTGTTCTAAAGTTCCTTTTCTTGCAATATCAAAAACTGTTGTGGTTTCTTGACATAAGCAAAAAGTGGTAGTTAGAATTGATAATAATGTTAGAATTAGTTTTTTCATGTTTTTTTCGAAAAGCAAATATATTTCTATTTTTTTAATATTACTTCACAAATTTTAGTAAACAATAGTTAAACATTCCATAATTGATTAACTCTATTTGACTGATTATACTTTTCTTGTAGAATCTCTTTGCCGTAACTCCGTTTTAATTGTTGTTGTTGTAAAGACAAAAGTTTCTTCTTTGCTTTCTAATTTATCTATAAGTAATTGTGCCGCAACTTCTCCAATTTCGGGTCCGTGTTGGCTTACTGTTGACAGACTTGGTGTCATTCTTCGTGACCAAACGCCATCGGCAAAACCGATGATTGCTAAATCTTTCGGGATTTTATACCCATTCTGAATGCCTAGTTTCATAGCAGTAACTGAGGCGTGTTCGTCTAATGCAAAAACACCGTCGGGCTTGTTTTTGATAAAGAAACCACCAATTCTTTTATTAAATTCTTCATTATCATTGGCTAAAATAACCAGCTTTTCATCCACTTTTATACCATTGTTTTCAAGCGCTTTGTAAAACCCTTGCGCTCTTAATTTGCCCACGCTCAAATTGTCAATCGCCGATAGCAATGCGATTTTTTTACATCCTAATTTGATTAAATGCTCTGTTGCATTCACTGCTGATTCGTAATCATCCACAATCACTTTATCGCAATTTACTTCGTCTGCAATACGGTCAAACATTACAATTGGCGTTCCTTCATTGATAATGGTTGTAAAATGATTGAATTTTTGAAGTTTTTGTGATTCTTCGGAGATAGAAAGAATAAAACCATCGATGGTTCCGTTGCTCAACATTTCGAGGGCGTTGATTTCTTTTTCAAGAGATTCGTTAGTAATACAGGTGATTACTTTATATCCATTTTCGTCAGCTACTTTTTCGATACCGCTAAAAACTTTAGCAAAAAACGAATTCAAAATATTTGGAATCAAAACACCAATGGTTTTTGTGCTTCGGTTTTTTAAGTTCAAACCTATAACATTGGGTTTGTAATTCTTGAGTTTGGCATATTCTTGAACACGCTGTTTGGTTGGCTCACTTATTTCTGGACTTCCGTTCAACGCTTTGGAAACCGTGGAAACAGAAACTCCTAATTCTTTTGCAATTTGTTTTAATGTGGCTTTTGATTTCATTTTTTGTTAGCTTAAAGTGTAAAAATAGTAAAATTTCCTATGAAGTTAAGTAAACGATGATGAAAGTTAACCGTAAAATATTGAAAACACTTTGCTTTAAGTGCAACTAAATTAATGCTAAATGGCTCGTTAAGTCAACTCATTAAAAGGATTTTAGGTAAAAAAAAGCACTTTATTAAAATATTTGAAAAATGCTATTTGCTTTATTAATAAATAATTGTACTTTTGCGCTCCCTTAATTGGGAATGGAATGTTTAATTAAAAAAATATTATGGACGCATTAAGCTACAAGACACAATCTGCAAGCAAAGCCACT
>JAYVNT010000056.1:0-2392 GCA_043758285.1 Flavobacterium sp. | reverse complement strand
GCCCACTCAAAATTGCGAGTGGTGATTTTTCGTTGCCGTATTAGAAAGGATGATTCAAAAGAAATATCTATTTCTTCGGCATCGGCATGAAGGCCAAGAATAGAAAACGTTAGTCATAGGCAATAAATTGAAAGGGAGATATTTTTTCAGATTAAGTAGTATATTACACGTATTATAACGAGTATGAAAAATAAAGTTGCAGTAACGAATACCGGTATTGAATCTTCTGGGTTAGTTCGTGATTACAGGGATGCAATTTCCGAATTGGTTTGGAATGGTTTTGATGCCAAAGCAAAAACAGTTTCAATAAATTATCAAGCCAATGAGATTGATAACATTAATGAAATTGATATTACTGATAATGGAATTGGTATTGATTTTTCGTCACTGAGTGATACCTTCGGAAATTTTAATGATAGCTTAAAACGGACTTCCTATCAACGAACTTCATCGGCAATTCGTGGACATAAGGGTAAAGGCCGATTTTCTTTCACTGCCTTCAGTGGTATTGGAAAATGGCATACAATATTTAATGACAAGAGTGAAAATATATTCCTTGAGTATGACATAATAATCAGAAGGAACTCAAAAGATATTTATGACGTTGAAGGTAAAAGGATTTCAGAAAAAAAAGCCACCGGCACCATAGTCACTTTAAGTGATTTATTTGAAGTAAGTGGTTATTCATTTTCAAGCGAAGAGTTTAAAAATTATCTGGCAAGAGAGTTTGGATGGTTTTTGCTTTTGAATAAAGAGCAAAAATTTTCTTTAGAGATTAATGGCAATCCGATTCAATATGAGAGCCTCATTGTTGAGACTGATGTTTCTAATTTGATTATAAAGGACAGTCAAGGGTATGAAAATAATTTTAAAATCACTTTTGTTAGGTGGAATGAAAAGATAGGAGATAAATTTTATTTCTATTTCTTAAATGCTGAACAGAACGAAGTTTTTAAAGAACTAACTTCTTTCAATAACAACGCCATGGGCTTTAATCATAGTGTTTTTATTGAGTCTAAATACTTTGATAGTTTCAATCCTTCTGATAGCGAGCAAACGTCTAATCTTTTTGAGGAAACAAAAAATACTGGCGTTTTCAAAGCTTTATCATCGCATCTCCATTATCTGGTAAAAAATAAACAAAAAGTGTTTCTAAACGGTCCCGCAGCCGAAGATTTAATTAATAACTATGAAAAAACAGGAGTAATTCCTAAATTTCGAAGCAACAAATATGAGCAGGCACGAAGAAAAGACTTAGTCGATGTTGTTAAAGGTCTATACTGCATCGAACCTAAAATTTTTCAAGGGTTAAATAAGGAGCAACAAAAAATAAGCGTTGGCTTAATTAACTTGCTACTTGATACTGATGAGCGAGAAAATATAATAGAAATTATTGGTCAAATAGTGTCACTTTCTAACGATGATAGGCAAGAACTACTTAATATTCTAAAGACAACCACAATCAGTAAAATTTCAAAAACTATTAATCTCATTGAGCACCGGTTTAAAATAATTGAATTACTTAAAATGCTTGTTTTTGATTTGGAAAAATTTTCAAATGAAAGAGACCATCTGCAAAAAGCTATTGAGGAAAATTATTGGTTATTTGGTGAACAATACCATATTGTATCTGCAAATGAGGGGTTTGATTTGTTACTTAATTAGTACTTGGAACTTATTGAACAGTTAGAAAAAGATGATTTAAGAAAGGGAGGTAAGAAAAAAGTTAATTCAACAGAGTCAAATAGGCGACCAGATGTTTTTGTGTGCAGAAAACATTCTATTCCAGATATTCAAGATGATGAGTATTTGATGGAGGAAAATTTAATTGTTGAGCTAAAAAAGCCAACTATTGAAATTGGTAAAGTGCAACTTCGACAAATAGAAGACTATTTAGATATTATTAGAAATGAACCACAATTTAATTCCCAAAAAAGGTTCTGGAAGTTTTTTATTGTTGGTAAAAGAGTTGACAATTATGTTAGGGATCAATATGAGTCGGAGAAAGTGAAAGGAAAAAGGTTTTTAGTTAAGGGAATTCAGAATTTTGAAATCTATGCCCTGACTTGGGATGATATTTTCAAATTGTTTGATTTGAGGCATAAGTTTTTAGTAGATAATTTGGACTTTGATAAGCAGGTAATACGGAAAGAATTATTGGCAAAGGGAATTCATTTGTATGACAAGGAAGCTGCGCCTGAAATTGTGCTACAAAAAATTATTGAATTAAATTCAGAAGGCCAGTTAATCTAATTTCACTGCCCCTTTGCTCAACTATAAATTATTTCCCTCGTCTCCTCCCTAAACCCTTCAATATCTTTTTCATCAATGTATCCATTCATAAATATACTCATTACGGTAGTTAAATACCTTCCACCAGTAAGTCCGTCAT
>JAYVNT010000055.1:0-2395 GCA_043758285.1 Flavobacterium sp. | reverse complement strand
CAATTATTTTAACATAACGTTTTTCCAATTTACTTATTTGTCACAAAGATTTTTCCAGATACTACGGGAGATGAAATAATGACGGTTTCCCTTTCAATCAAATAAAATAAGCCGAACGGCAAACAAAAAATAAAATAGGAAATATCTATTTTAGGATTTAAATCATAAGGTGTATGAAAACCTTCGGTATAGAGTTGATAGAAAAAATAAAAGCAAATGGTTATAAACAAAACGCATGTACTCGAAAACACAATGTCTTTTACATTTTTTGTGAAATATCCTGATGTTAAAGCCAATAAAATAAAGCCGGGAATATAACTGCTCGGCATCAAAAATGAAGATTGAACAATAAACGGATTTATTTTTTTGAAATCTTCCATGAAAGGCAGTACAAAAGGCAAAAAAGAAGTGATGAAGGTAAGAAGAACGAAACAACCAAAAACGACTAATTGAAATGGATTTATTTTTTTCGATTTTAAATAATATACAAACGCAACGATTAAAGGCAAAATAAACACATTTCGCGTGGACAAAATCAATCCGCCCAAAATACCGGCAGCATAAACGCCAAACATTTTATAAGAAGGCGACAAATTAAAATTCACTTTTCTCAAGTAAAGCAAATAAGCCAAAACTAAAACGGCATTCACGAAAATCGTGCTGCGTGAAGTCATTTCCCATAATAAAATCGGAGAAGATAATAAGAACGCGGCGGGAAACAAATAAGCGTTGGTGTTTCTTGTGGTTTTAAAAACCAAGTAAGCGAATAAAATTAATCCGGAAAGTGATAAAAAACCAATCTCTTTGATAAAATAAAACGGCAATGCCAAAATAAAATAAAACGGCATTGGACCGGGATAATTATCCATATGCGATTTGGCGGCATAAGCGTACTCGCCTTTGAAAAAGGTTTCCCAAAAAGAATAAATTACACTCCATCTGTCTACTTTCAATAAACTCACCGGAATTTTATGAAAAGCGTAAACACACGCAAGACAATACAAACCTAAAACGCCTAAAACCAAATATTTCCAACGCGCATCGAATTTATTTTTTTCCGAGAGATAGTAAATGCCCGCATAAATCAAAGTCATCGCCCCGGTAATAAGCCAAAACTTGTTAGTGTAACGCGAAATGTATTTTATCGAAAACAGGGCGTTGATAATTAAAATGATGGCGACTGTAAGTGCCGACTTGTTTAGTTTCATTTTTTTGTTTTATTTCACCCGTTTAAAATTGCAAGTTCTCACAAAAATAAAGAAAGAGACAGGAATTACCTATCTCTCTCTTTATTTAATGATATTTTTAATTTACTTTATAAACGTAATTTAGCAATTAAGTTTAATCCTGCGGTAAAGTTAGTGAACAGTACTGATTTAATTGTAGCTGGTGAATCTTCTGTTCTCAAATAAAACTCTGAGTCAAGTGCCATTCTTTTTGAAAGATTAAACTCTAAACCTCCCCCTAAAATAGGAGAAAACCAAGATTTGGTGTAATAACCTGCAATTGTACCGGAATCATTAACGATTATGTCGTGAGTCATATTATTTGTGATAATGTCCTTTCTTCCGCCTCTGTAAATAATGCTGTTACCCACAAAAAGATATTCTTTTAATTTTTTTAAAATTAGTATTTTAAAATTATACTTTAGAATAACAGGCAATTCTAAAAATATATAGCTATTATTAGTCGAGAATTCACATGGAGATTTTGAAATATAATAAGGATAAGCTGGAGAAGTGTATTTACCACCAAGTGAAACAATTGTATCAACACAACCATTTTGAAAACCTCTACTAAAATAACTTGGACGTATTGAAATTGACCATATTTTGTTTATTTCGTAATCAATCGTTAACCCATAGCTTAAAGAAAGCCGGTCATTATTATAAGTTTCAAATTCCTGAACAGTTCCGTCTGTATGATATAAACTGGGAGAAATACTTGCTCCCACCCAAAATTTAGATTGAGCGGTAAGTGTGAAACAAAAAAAAAGCAAATAAAGAATTCCAATTTCCTTTTTTTCGGATTTGGTTACGAATTTTGTCATCATTAATTAATTTAAAACTTTAAAATTGAATTCATCATTTAATATGCTATTAAGTATTTTATTGTACAGTATCAGAATTGGTTTGCAAAACTGAGAGTTGGCATATAACTTCGACAAAATTTACAGAATATTTTTACGTATTAAATTCATTAACCTGTGAAATCGGTAATATTTTACAAACCAATTCTGATTGAATAAAAATTAGCATTTTGAAAATATATCAGTAGAGTCAATTATTAACCTTAACAAATCTTTCTGTTTTTACTTCATTTCCATTGGTTAATTGTAAAAAATAATTACCGCTTGGTAAATTGACTATGTTAATTTTATTTTCATATAAACCTA
>JAYVNT010000054.1:0-2397 GCA_043758285.1 Flavobacterium sp. | reverse complement strand
ATAAAATGATGGAAGAAGAGTATGCTAAGTCATTAAAAGAATTGCAAATTCTTGCGGGTAAAAAACAAATTACTATTCCGGTAGCCATTACAAAAGTTGGCGAAGATGCTTATGATAAGTTAAAACTTAAGTTTGGAGTTGATTTTGATAATGAATATTGCGACATGATGGTAAAAGATCATAAAGATACTATCATTAAATTTGAAAAAGCTTCTGCCGATGCAAAAGATTCTGACATCACATCTTGGGCAACCAACCTGGTATTTTGATTAAAAATTCACCTTGAACACTCTATTGCTTGTCAAGAAAAATGCGCAAAATGACGCCTAAATCCGAAAAATAAAAATCAATTGAAAATAACACCATTGAAAACGACCTATTTACTTAAATTTATATTACTTTTAATAACACTAACATCACTGAGCAGTTGTGCGGTTGTTGGCACTATATTTAAAACAGGAATGGGAGTTGGCGCAATAATAGTAATTGCAGTAATTGGCTTAATCGTTTTTATTATTAGCAAATCCAGCAAGAAGTAGAAATTAATATGAATTTGAAAGAACAGCAACAAAAAAAAGGATGGAAAAAACTAATATTTGGCCTTTTATTTACCATTGTGATAGTGGTTTCATTGGTAATTATTTTTATTTCGCCCATAGCCAAATACCTTGTACAAAAGTATGACACTAAATACCTTGGCAGAGAAGTTACCATGGATTGGGCATACGTAAACCCCTTTACAGGATATGTTCATCTTGATAATCTAAAAATTTATGAGGCAAAAAACGACACGGTATTTTTGGAAGCAAGTGGAGCGAGTGCGAATTTTTCAATGAGCAAGTTGTTTCTTAAAACTTATGAAATAAGTTCTCTTCATCTCGATAGCCCGAAGGGAATGATCATCAGGCAGAACAATATTTTTAATTTCAACGACATTATTGAAAGATTTTCTCCTAAAGACACCATCGTAACTACCCAAAAAAAAGAATCTGTTCATTTCAATATTCTTAATTGTGAAATAAGTAATGGCGAGTTTTACTTTAGCGAGCTAGGTTCGCCAATTAATTATTCTTTTTTAAAGGTCAATTTTAAAACAGAAGGCAAATATTGGGATCGAGACACCATAAACGGAAAACTATCTCTTCAATCAGGAATTGGCAGCGGAGATTTAAAGGCTGACTTTTTAATTAATTTAAAAACGCTTGATTATAGCTTTGGGGCTGTTGTTACTAAATTTAATTTAGACGTTTTCAATCAATACTTGAAAGACCTTGCAACTTTCGGAAGTTTAAGAGGCTACCTTAATGCGGATGTTAAAGCAAAAGGTAATTTTAAAAGCAATCAAAATATTGATGGGCATGGCGGTATTGCGTTTAGTGATTTTCACTTCGGAAAAGATTCACTCAACGATTACGTTGCTTTTAAAAAATTGACACTCGCTATCATTCAGCTTGCCCCAGCAAATAAAAAATACATGTTCGACACCGTAAGGCTTTTAGAACCCTATTTTAAGTATGAAAAATACGATCACTTAGACAACTTGCAAAACATGTTCGGAAAACAAGGCTCTAAGGTAAAAGCGATTAACAACAATTCTGAAAAATTTAACCTTATTATCACTATATCAAAATATATTCAAACAATTTTCAAAAACTTCTTCAAAAGCGATTATAAAATCAACAGCCTTGCTGTTGTTGATGCTAAAGCTATATTCAACGATTTTTCTATGAACGAAAAATTATCAGCCAGTTTAAATCCTCTCAACATTAATGCTGATTCGGTTGACAATAAAAGGAAATTAGTTAATGTTTATCTTAAAAGTGGCATTAAACCTTATGGATCTATGGCGGTGTCGCTTCGGATTGACCCGAGAACTAATAAAGATTTTGATATTAATTATAAGTTGGAAAAAGTCCCCGTTACCCTTTTCAATCCTTATATTACAAGTTACACATCGTTTCCATTAAATAGAGGAACCCTTGAACTATTCGGAAATTGGCAGGTGCGCAATAATATGATTCAAAGTAAAAATCATTTAATTGTTATTGACCCAAGAATATCAAAAAAAATCAGAAAAAAAGATACACGCTGGTTACCAGTTCCTTTGATTATGTTTTTTGTACGTGAAAGAGGTAATGTTATTGATTACGAAATTCCTATTACGGGCGATCTAAAAAATCCAAAATTTCATTTTACAGATCCGATTATTGACGCAGTTAAAAATATTTTTGTTAAACCCGCAACGGCTGCTTATCGTTTTGAGGTAAAAAGCTTGGAAACAGAAATAGAAAAATCGCATGCATTAGTTTGGTATATGAGGCAAACAACAATCACTAAAAATCAGGAGAAGTTTTTGAATAAAATTTCTAATTTTTTAAAAAACAATCCAGAATCAAT
>JAYVNT010000053.1:0-2400 GCA_043758285.1 Flavobacterium sp. | reverse complement strand
ATTTCCTTCATACGTTCGTAGCCTACTTTTGCCAGCCATTGTTTAAAGGGTTCTGCCTTTGGAGATGGAATGGACTGTATAATACGTAATAAATTTTGAGTATGAGTGCAGTCCGTTTCCCTCATTTTGCCATCTGTAGCTTTCAGTTTCAACTGTCGACAAATTGTCGACAGTTCAAGCCCATCTTCGGTTTTAACCCTAATTTTCATTTTAAACCAATAATCTCTTGGGTTGGGACTATCGGTTAATATTTCTACTACATCTACTATTGAAAAATACCATTGCTCTTCCTTTGCATCCCAGTGGGTTCGGACTTTCTTTTGTTCGAATAATTTTATGTGGTTCATGATTCAGTTTTATCCAGGGACAAATTGTCCCGATGTAATCATTTCTTTTTCTTTTTAGGCTTGGCTTCGGTTTCAAACAATGTTCCTTTGCTTTTTTCCTCCGCTATCATTTGCTCATACAGTTTAAACAAATATTCTAATCGTTCTTCATCGTTTGCAAATGGTTTGCTGCGGTAGCAACGTTCTACTGTAAGGTCAAGTTCGTGGTGTGCTTCACGCAAACCATCAGGCATTTTATCTGGGTCGTATAGTTGTGCTAATGTTTTTTCTGAATATTTTTCTCGTTCACTTAAAACTGCATAGACATTTCTTTCTAATTCTTGCTTTTGCTCTTGATTGATTTCGGGAAAAGGAAAAGTATTGTAGCTAAGATTCTTTGAATATCGGTAATCTGTTTTAAGTCTGCCTGAAACGGTTTTCATCCAAGCCATGTGAATTTTTGAACTTAGAATTGCAAAAATAAACGGTTGGGCATTTGCAATAATCCTAACTGAATCTGCAGGAATAAATGATTCATCTAAATAGCAAATAGGAATATATTCTCTTCTTTCACTTGAAGTTTTTGGAATTGCTAAATATGATTTCGGATTATTTAAATCTCTAAATTGATGAGACCGTTCAGCTAATTTATGAGTGCCTTCATCTTTTGCTGCCAACCTTGCTTTCTTAACTTTTTCAATACGATTTGCAATTCCATTATATTGAATTACATCTTCTAATTTATAATCTTTTAACCATAAGCAATATCTGATTCCGCTATTTAATAACTCCTTGCCTCCCATTAATTTTTTAAAATACTTTTCAGTATCAGGTTCTTTTGAAATGAATTCCAACATTTCGGATTCCTCAAATACTAAATTGCCACTATCGTATGCAACATTGCCACCAACCATTTCAGGCAGTTTACTTATCGGATTATTTTTGCTTTCAACAAAGATTGTTTTTGTTGGAATCAAATAAGGATTTATACTTTCAACATATTGTAAATGTTTGCCATCAAATATTTTCTTTTTGTAGTTAGATTTATTTCTAACACCAACAATAGCAACTGTCACTGCCGCTTTGTTTTTCGCATTATTATCCCATTTAAAAGAAAGGTGTGCAAAGAAAATTTCAAGGTTTTCCTTTAATACTTTACTCCACAAAATTGAAACCTATTCACCTTGACAAATTGAATTAGTAGTAACAAAAGCAAATTTGCAATTTGCAGACGCTGAATAATTGGAAGCCAAGAAAAACCATGCGGCTATATAGTCCAAAATTTTTCCATCTTTTTTGAATACAACTTGCATATCATCTCTCTGAGAGTCAACTAAATTTTTTGAACCTAAGTAAGGTGGATTTCCTAAAACATAAATTTCATCCCCTATTTTTTTAGGGCAAACCTTTTCCCAATCAATTCTTGTTGCATTTCCATGTGTAATGTTGCCGCCTTCTTTCAATGGTAGCGTTGGGTTACCTGTTCCAAATGCTTCTTTAAATTTCATATTCATTTGGTGCTGTGCCAACCATAAGGAGAGTATGGCAACCTCATGGGCAAAATCGTCTAACTCAATGCCGTAAAAATTTTCCAACTCTATTCTTGTAAATAGGGTTGTTTGGTAAGAGGCTGCCAAAGTCAATTGTGCTTTTGGTATCAACTCCAATTGTTTTGGTTCAAAACCAGTTGCTACTTTCTGCAAGGTTTGAAGTTGTTTTAAAATTTTAATCTCCAACAAGCGCAACTCCTTGTAAGCAATAATTAAAAAATTGCCGCTGCCGCAGGCAGGGTCAAAAATTTTAATTTTCCCTATTCTTTCAAGCAGTTTGTTTAATCTTCTTGGGTCGTATTTAGCGGCTTCAAATTCTTCGTAGAGTTCAGTTAAAAAAAGCGGTTCAATTACTTTCATAATGTTGGGCACACTGGTATAGTGCATACCCAAACCGCCACGGTGTTCAGGCGTAATTACCGCCTGAATCATTGAACCAAAAATGTCGGGGTTAATGGCACTCCAAACTAATTCGCCACTTTCAATTACAACTTGTCGGCTTCGTCTTGTAAAAATTGGTGCAG
>JAYVNT010000052.1:0-2401 GCA_043758285.1 Flavobacterium sp. | reverse complement strand
CTGTTTTTGATTTATTGCAGCAATCGGTGCATACAAAAATCCAATTCTTGCCTTTGGTAATTTGCACCCTGTACATGGTGGTTTCCTCTTTTTTGCACAATTCGCAAGATTTTGTTTTCATCTTTTTATCATGTCTATAAAAACTCGATTAGCTAAATTCTGAATTACTGAAGTTAAATTGAAATATAACAATTTGTATGCGATATGATTAAAGCCAACTTTTGTAAAGTCTTTTTTGGGCAAAAGGGCTTCTAATAAGCCTGTATTAAAACTTCTGTCGGAATATTTAAACTGGTGTGTATTTGTCTTATCATTTCGAGTGAAAGCTTTCTTTTTCGATTTAGAATTTCACTTGCTCTACTTTTTAGACCAACTACATTTGCTAAATCAGTTTGGTTATATCCAAGCTGTTCCATTCTAAATTTAATTGCTTCTACGGGGTCAGGAAAACCAATTGGAAACTTCTCGTTTTCATAATTGTCAATTAACATTCCTAATATTTCTAACTCGTCACCTTTTTCTGTTCCTTTTTTGGCATCAAAAATCAATTCAAGTCTTTCAAGAGCTTGTTCGTAATCTTTTTTTGTTTTGATTGGTTTGATATTCATTTTAAATTGTTTTAGCGTTGACTTTATCATACTCAGCATGTGTTCCAATAAATCTAATCCAAACCATTTGGTAATCATAACTAATTTTTACAATTAGCCTATAATGGTTGCCTTTGATATTAAAAACAACTCGATTGTTGGCTAAAAAGCTTGCAGTTGGATATTCTTTTTTGATATGTTTGGGACCTGTCCAGTCTGCTTTTGAAGTTTCCTGGTACCAAGACTTCAATTGTTGGTCACTGTCTGGATGAATGTCCCAAAAATTCCTTAATATTTTCTTTGCAATAATTCTCAACTTTCGAGTGTTTTGTCAAAGTTAAGAAAAGTTCCCGAAATGGGATATTTTATCTGCTCTTTTGAAAATCACTGAGCCGCCAATTTCTTGTAGGTGCTGTTAGCGGTTCGTTGTTTCTTTGTTGTCAAGAGTCAAACTTTGAGCCGTCCCATTCAGTGCCAGCAGGAAATAGTTCTGCTTGTCTTTTTCTTAATTCCAATGCTATTAAAGCACTATTTCCACCAATTTCTTCCAATTTGGAAATGATATTTAGATAACTTTTTTCATCTCTGTTTTGACTTAGTTTAAACACATTTTCAATATTGTCTGCCTTAATCTCAAAGCCTACTATGGCAGGCATCATTTTATTCAAAAATGGTTCAGGTAAGTTGTCAATGAATGTTAGGGATTGTGTATTACCATTCTCAAATTTTAAAGTCAATTTTCTCATAAATGCAATAAGTTCTTCATTGGTCATAAAATTCACTTGTCCTGCAACGTGAACACTCATATAATTCCAAGTTGAACCAATTTGAGGGTTACTATACCAAGAAGCACTTACATAGCAACTTGGTCCAGTGAATAACAACAGACCATTTGGATTTTCAATAAAAGCCTTATGGTGGTCTGTGTTTCGCATAATGTGTCCTTGCAAAAACAGTTCGCCATTTCTTTCTTCAAGTAAAACGGGTATTTGGGTTGCCACTTGTTTGCCTGATAAAAAACTACCTGTTATAAAAGCAAACGGGTTTTCTTCTATGAAATTTAAAATTGTCTGCTTGTCTTTTTCTTTAAAATATGAAAAGTTATACATAATATTTGTTGTTTGTCTTATGGTGTATGTTGTTCGTTACAAGCTCATTTAAAATAGCCATGCCAGCAAAAAGTATTTTTTTGGGGAGCCTACAGTTTAATATTTTGAATTTCAAAGTTCTTAGGTGTTTCAAAATATAGGTTGAATTCATTTGTCATAATGTTGTTTGTCTTTTGGGCAAATTAAATCTGCTTCAATTGTGTTTTGTACTGTTCGTTACCATCCTTATAAATGCGATAGAATCCTGTCCAGTACTATATTAGCAGAAAGTCTGAGCCAATTATGAGCCAATTAAAACATAGTTCGTTCCTGCTCTGACCTCCCCCCCAAAAACACGGCTCTTTGAAGTTAGCACTAACTAATTAAACTATTCACTATTTGTGGACTAATTGAAGTAATACATTTATTACGAATATTTACAGTCTAAGAAAGTTGTTTCTCAAAACAAACACTATTAACCACGCCAACATAAGGTCCAAAATTTTCGATAATATGATACCCGTTTTTTGAATAGAGTGCTAATGCTTCTAATTGTTTATTGCCAGTTTCTAAAATACATTTATTGCAATTCAATTCCTTTGCCCAGCTTTCTAATTCATTTAATATTAATGAGGCAATGCCTTGGCCTCTATAGTTTGGTTGTACCCACATTCGTTTTACTTCAGCAGTATCATCAGCAAACGATTTAATAGCTCCGCATCCAAC
>JAYVNT010000051.1:0-7594 GCA_043758285.1 Flavobacterium sp. | reverse complement strand
ACATAAAATCTATGGCATCCATCAAATCAGAACGCAACATACTTACTTCGTCTATAATGAGTAATTCCATATTTTGAATCACGGCTTTTTTAACGCCGCTCATTCTAAAATGGCGACGCAATGTGTCTTTGGATTCAAATTTAATGCTGTCTGAAAAATGGGTGTCAACATTATTTTCGGGTATAAAACCTCCAAAAGGCAACTGAAACATTGAATGAATTGTAACTCCACCAGCATTCAAAGCTGCAATTCCAGTTGGTGCAACAACTACACAACTTTTATGAGTTGATTTAATGATTTCTTTGAGAAGTGTAGTTTTTCCAGTTCCGGCTTTTCCGGTTAAGAAAATGGAACGATTTGTTTGGTTTATAAATTGCAAAACATAGTTTGCTTCGGCTGAAATTGATTGCATTAGGCGTGAATTTTATTGAAAAAAAAATATAAAATATTGTACTTCAATATGCAACAAAAAAACGCCTTCTGAAATCGAAGGCGTTTTTTGTACTATTTGAAATGAAGATTATTTCTTTACTTCTTTTTTAATTTCTGATTTATCATCATTTTTATTAGCTGCTTTATATTTGTCGTTTACTTTTTTGATAGTTTCTGTCGTAATATCATAACTGTCTTTTGCAAATAAAATAGAAGGTGACGTTTCGCCAGAGCCATAGATATAATCATATCCTTTTTCTTTGCCAAAATCCTTAATTATTTTTCTATAATTTTTAACTAAAGAATCCATTTCAACACTACTTTCTTGTTGTAGTTGTTGCAACATTGCTTGCTGGGCATAATTCAATTCTTGTTCTTTTTGTTGTAACTCAGATCCTTTTTGTTGTGCCCAAGCTTGTCCGTTTGCTTGTGCATTTTGTTTAAAACTTGCCGCTTCTGATTTGAATTTTGCAACTTCAGCTTCCAATTGGTTACCCATAACTTTGGATTTGTCTTTATATTTTGCTTCAATGTCTTTAGCCTCTGTTGATTCTTCCATCAATTTAGAAGTATCTATATAAGCTGTTTTAAATTCTTTTGATTCGGTTGCGGTTTTATTGCAAGAAATAATTGCAATTGCTAATGCAAAAAGAATGACTGTTTTTTTCATTATGTTTTGATAAATTTAATTTTCGATTTCAAAAGTATAAAAATAAATTTCAATAATAGTAAGTTGAATTTCAATGTTTCAAGTGTATCAGCTTTAATTATAGTATAAAAAAATTTGATACTGTTTAACTATCGTTTTTAGCTTCAAATTAAGCCGTTTAATGGCGTTTCTTTGTTGAGGCAACATAACTTATAATTACATTCGATTTTGTCTATCCGCGAACTTCCTATTGGTTTTATTGGTTTTTAATCACATAAATATGGGAAGAATACTCTTTTGTTTGCTTACCGTTAGCATTTGATTTCAATCCAACAAAAAATGCCTTTATGAAATTCATTTTTCCTGTTTTATATTTTTCTGATAATAAGCTCACATAAAAACTATCAAATTTCATCGGTAACACTTCAACTAATTTCATTTTTTTCTCTACAAATAATTTTTCAATTGCCGTTTTAGAAAAATGCCAAATATGTCTAGGCACATCAAAAGCTGCCCAAAATCTTCCGTAATAATTGGCGTCAAATGAATTGAAATTTGGAACCGCAATAAGAATTGTTCCTGTTGGTTTTAGTAATCTTTTCAAATCAATAATATATTCATCAAGATTTGGAACGTGTTCTAAAACATGCCACATTGTTATCACATCAAAAGAATGGCTTTCTAAATCGGAAAGATTATCAGTAAGATTCACTCCTTTATTTATAGCAATTGTCTTTGCTTTTGAGCTTGGTTCGATTCCGGTTGTTTGCCAACCATCTTTTTTTGCGACCACTAAAAAATCTCCAGTTCCTGCTCCAATGTCTAAAAGTTTTCCCTTTTCGGATTGTGCATTGATTAATTTGACTTTGTTTTTAAGCGCAATATTTTTAATCAAATGATACATTCTTTCAAACAAAGAGCGCTTTCCATCTGTATGTGAAATGTAATCTTCGCTTTCATAATAGCTTGGTAATTTCTCTAAAGTTGGCTTTGGAAACGTGATTAACAAATCATATTCTGGATTGTGATGTAATTCAAAAATTTCTTTTGAAACAGAATAGTCTTTAACTTTTTTTAAAAAAATATTGTTTTGAAAACTCATATAAAGGATGTATTGATAGGGCTTAGCAAGCTTGGTTTCACGTGGAACGTAAGGTTATCTGCCCATGTAAATTAATAAAACTGAAATGTCAGAAGGTGAAACTCCACTAATTCGTGATGCTTGTGAAATCGTTACAGGACGAATTTTACTTAGTTTTTGTTTGGCTTCAATTGACATGGATTTGATTTTATTATAATCGAAATTCTCTGGGATTTTAATATCTTCTAATCGAATTAATTTCTCGGCATTATTTCTTTCCTTTTCGATATATCCTGAATATTTGACCTGAATTACTGCCTGCTCGATTATTTCTTTATCCAAATCATTCCCAGCAACATAATCTTTGACTTTATCAAACTTCATGAAATCATCCAATTCAATTTGCGGACGAGAAAACACTTTAAACATTTTGTCCGCTTGAACCATTGGAGAGCTTTCTTTAGCTTCTAAAATCGGATTTGCTTCTTTTGGTAAAACACTTGTTTCTTTAAAAAAACTGACCATTTTTTCACTTTCATTAAACTTGTGTTCCATTCGGCGCAATCTCTTTTCAGAAGCTAAACCAATTTCGTATGCTTTTGGCGTCAATCTATAATCGGCATTATCTTGGCGCAATAAGGTTCTATATTCAGCGCGAGAAGTAAACATTCTGTATGGTTCTTCAGTTCCTTTTGTAATCAAATCGTCTATTAAAACTCCAACATAAGCTTCGTCACGACGCAAAATCATTGGCTCTTGCTCTTTTACTTTCAAAGCTGCATTAATTCCGGCCATCATTCCCTGTGAAGCTGCTTCTTCATATCCTGTAGTACCGTTAATTTGTCCAGCAAAATACAATCCTTCCACAAGTTTTGTTTCAAGCGTATGTTTTAATTGAGTTGGAGGAAAATAATCGTATTCTATAGCATAACCTGGACGGAAAAATTTAACTTTCTCAAATCCTTCCACTGCACGCAATGCTTTGAACTGAACGTCCTCGGGTAAAGAAGTTGAAAAACCATTTACATATACCTCAACAGTATTCCATCCTTCGGGTTCAACAAATAATTGGTGCCTTTCTTTATCGGCAAAACGGTTAATCTTATCTTCAATTGACGGACAATATCTTGGACCAATACTTTTAATTCGACCATTAAACATAGGTGAACGATCAAATCCTTCACGAAGAATATTATGAACTTCGTTAGAAGTATACGTCATGTGACAAAGTTTTTGTTTTGTCAATGGTTTCGTTTCATCGGAATAAGAGAATTTATCTGGAAATTCGTCTCCTGGTTCTTCTCTCATTTTTGAATAATCTAACGAGCGACCATCGACTCTTGGTGGTGTTCCCGTTTTCATTCTTCCGGCTTCGAAACCGACTTTCACTAAATCATCCGTAATACCATAAGCGGCACTCTCACCTGCTCTTCCTCCGCCAAATTGTTTGTCGCCAATGTGAATTAATCCGTTAAGAAAAGTGCCATTGGTTAACACAACTGTTTTCGCCTTGATTTCAATACCTAAAGAAGTTACAATTCCTTCTATTTTATTATTCTTTATCAAAAGACCTTTGACCATTTCCTGATAAAAATCAAGATTTGGAGTCTGTTCCAATCGCAAACGCCATTCTTCCGAAAAACGCATTCTATCTGACTGCACTCTTGGTGACCACATTGCTGGACCTTTTGATTTGTTCAACATTTTAAACTGAACTGCGGTTTTATCTGAAATAATCCCTGAATAACCACCAAGTGCATCAATCTCTCGAACAATTTGACCTTTTGCAATTCCACCCATCGCCGGATTGCATGACATTTGTGCTATGTTTTGCAAACTCGTTGTAACCAATAAAGTATTACAACCCAAATTGGCTGATGCCGCTGCCGCTTCACAACCCGCATGACCTGCACCAACGACTATTACATCATACTTTTCTAAAAACATATTATTGTTGTTTCACGTGGAACATCTTCATTTTCTCTTCTTCTTTTTGACGCATAATCTTGACGTCTTCATTGCTCTTGTCTTTATATCCGCAGTAATGCAAAACGCCGTGAACTAAAACACGTTTTAATTCTTCATCAAAAGAAACATTGAAATCAATAGCGTTTTCAAGGACTCTTTCAATAGAGATATAAATATCTCCTTGTAATTCATTTCCTATAGAATAATCGAAACTTATAATATCTGTAAGCGTATCGTGATCTAAATATTGTTGGTTAATTTGAACTAAATAGTCATCGTCACAGAAGATATAATTAATCTCGCCTTCATTCTTATTTTCTGAGTTAATGACTTTGGAAATCCAACCCGAATATATTGTCTCTTCTTCTAGCTTGAAATCCGTCTCGTAATTAAAACTTATCATTGGTTTTGAAATATTCTTGAACCTTTTGGTTAAAATTGGAGCGTAAAGGTAAGCTTTGTCTATTTAAAATTTCGATACTATTCAAATATTCTTGTAGTCGTGTTGGCAGTGCAGTTGCCTGATTGTTAAATTCTTTCTTGTTGGTTTCAGATTGACGCTTGCTATCTTGACCTTGTTGTTGGACTGCTTTTTCTAATTTTAGTAATTCATATTTTACGTTCAAAATCTTTTGAAGTGTTTCGTTATTAAACCCTTTGTTTAATAATTGCTTCTCAATTTGCTTCATTTGATCCAGAGCATTCTGTCCATTTCCTCCAACGCCTTGCTTTTTTAATTCATTTTCTAATGCTTCCCGTAATTGTTGCTGTTCTTTATAAATTTCCATTATCGCTTTAGCATCACCTTCGCCATCTTGTCCATTTTCTCCACCTTTTTGATTTCCTTTTCCGTTTTGCCCTTTGCCATTTCCATTCTGTCCGCTTTGACCACCTTCACCGCCTTCTCCATTTTGACCTTTGTTTCCTTGCTTCCCTTGTCCAGGTTTTTCTCCTGGTTTATCGCCTTCTTCTCCTTCGCCTGGTTTATCACCTTTCTTCATTCCTTTTTTCATTTTTTCACCCAAACCTTCTTGTTTCTTAATAATATCTGGCAACTGCATTCCTGCGCCTTGACCTTGACCTGGTTTAGGTTTACCCATGCCAGCACCAGACATTTCCATCTGCATACCGTTTAACATATCACTTAGCATATCCGCCAATTTGTTAGAAGAAGTAACTGAATATTGCTGGTGTAAATTACCTTTAGGAACATTGGCTTCCGCCAAAGTCTCTATAGCTTTATCTACGTTATATTGTACGTTTCCAATTTCCTTTGTAATTTCTTCAGCTATTTTAGGATTACGTAACGACATCGCAAATAAACTGTCGTCAACATGCTTGAATTGCTGTTTTAAATTTTGCTGAATTTTTAAATTTTTATTGAAAGAAGGAGCGCCACGTTTTAAATTCTTAAACTGCTTCATAACATCTTCCTGAGAAAATGAATAAGCTAAAAGATTATCCAGAATTTGGCGAAGCATCGCAACATCTTCTTCCATTTGTTCCATGTCGCCAGATGCCATTTGTTCTGCCATTTTCTGGCTCATTTGCTTCATTTTTTTGGAAGCGCTTTTCTGTTTTGGTTTGGCTTTGCCCTTTTGTTCTTTTTGCAATTGGTCTTTAGCGTCTTTTAAATCTTCGTCAATGCTTTTCTCCTTGTCATCTGTTTTTGGGATATCCATGGGAGCTTTTAACTCCTTATTATCTTTTTGCAAATCCTTTAGTTCTTCTTTAAGCTTGTCAAATTCTTTATTGATTTCATCCTGTTTTTCAGCATTATTTTCATCAGTTTTGTCGGCCAATTTATCCTGCTTCTCAGCAAGCTTATCTAATTTATCAGCGATTTGCTGTGCTTTTTTCTCAACATAATAACGTTTAGTAAGCTCAACCAATTGTTCTAAACTCTTGGTCTGATTTTTACTTGCTTGCTCAAATTTCTCCATTTTTTCAAACAACTCTTCTTTACTGATTTTATCATTTAGCTTTTGAAGTTCGTCTAAAAGCTTCTTGTTTTTTTCAATTTCTTCTTTTGATTTTTCCAATCTATCCTCAAGTAAATCCTTTTTTTCGTCCTTTTTCTCGGTTTTGAATTTGTCCAGATTGTCTTTCATCTTCTCAGCAAACTCTTTCATCATTTCGTCCTGCTGTTTTTGCTTCTGAATAAAATCATTAACTTTTTGTTGGTCTTTGTATTCCAAATTATCTTTCTCTTTCCCCATTTTTTGAAGCTTATCCATTTCATTTAATTGCTTGTCTTGTGCTTTTAATGACTTAGATAAAGAGTTAATATTCTCATTTTGCTGTTGCATTTGCTCATCCTGCTTCTCAGTTTCAGTTGCAATTCTGTTACTGAATACTGAAGATTTGGTACTTTTTAAATTATGAATCGCATCGTTATCAAAAATCTCAAAATAGTATTCATACGAAACGCCTTCTTCTACCGGAAGATTGCTCGGAAATGAAAACACAAACTGGTCATAAATGTCTCTCTTAACTGAAATAGGCGCTTTTTTAGCAACGTTAGGAGTGTCTTTAGGATAGTACACAATTTGCAATTTAGACAAGCCATAATCATCTGAAACTTGTCCTAAAATGAAGTTTTTGTTAACCTTTAAACTGTCTGGAGCATTGTTTACATTGATTGTCGGATATTGATCCTTAATTACAGAAATCTGATAATTCAGCTTTTCATAATTATGAACTTTATTGTTGGATGTCAGGATTTGATAATCTACATTTTGAAGGATGCTTTTTGACAATGAAAACAGATTGTCATTTTTAGCAAAACTATAATGTACATTTTCGTTTACCCAATCCACCTTTTGTGTTGCCAATGTATTCATTCTCCAGATTACTTGTGTTCCTTCTGGAATAATCGCATTTCCTGTTCCTTTAACGACTTCAGATTTTTTATTTAGGTAATTAGGGAAATTCAGCACCATTTCAAAATTGGCAATCGAAGGAACCGTGACAACTTTCAGCTCATAATCGTGAGACGAAACATCGTTGGCTTCTATATGAAACTCTACATCTTCAGAAGGTTTTGGTATCACAAATTCAAATTCTCCCGACTTATTACTTTCCATAAAATAACTTTCCTCACCTATGAAAATCATCGCATTTTCAGGAACTATTTTACCATTTGTTTTTACTTTCAAAAGGAAATCCTTATTCTGTTCTGTTTGTAAATCTTTATTCAAAACCTCAAATTCAAATGGAGCTGGTGGCAAAAACTGCTGCTTAAAATGAACCACACGGTTTAAGCTTTGTGAAATCAAATTACTGTTTCCGGAAAGATAAAAAAAAGCAAAAAACAAGATGGGAATTATCACCAAAGGCAAATACTTCTTGTTTCCTCCAAAATTTATTGCATTTCCAAAAGGAATCGGCTGCAGTGTATTTGCTTTTTGGTCAATTGATGCTAATAGTAATTCTGATTTATTCTTGTCCTTAGAAAGCTGCAG
>JAYVNT010000050.1:0-2406 GCA_043758285.1 Flavobacterium sp. | reverse complement strand
GGTAAACTTCACAGGCATGATTGAGTGAAATCTGTCCGTTTTGAATTCTGTCAATGATGGTGAGCTTAAGGTCAAAACTTACTTTTTGGTACTCCTTTCTTGGACAGGCTTTAATTTTTGGAGTGGCAGCCTGTATTTTAGTGTTTGTCATAATAGTTACTAAAAATGTTTAATTTTTAGTCAACCTATTTTAGGACATGGCATCTTTTAAAATGGCAGGTAACGTTGGGGGCTTGCCGAAGTGGGGGTAATAGATATTCGTCCGCCCCGGCTAACTGAAGCTAATTTTATAAATTAAAGTTGATGATTTGCACATAGCTAAATTAATAATGTCAAGCTGGATATGAAGCTAAATTGAAAAACAAAAGTTGAAACACGGCTTCCGTCCGCCCCCATTTTGGCAAACCCCATGTAAGCAGCAGTACCATTCTTTTTACGCTAACTCAAGTGTCAATTGTTCGGTCTTGTCTTTTTCTTTAAGTCCGTGGTTGTGTCCTTGTATGTGGTCAAGGTTAAAGTTGCAAACAAGAGCCTCAACAACTGTCTTACGATTTTCAATGCTGCCGCCTGAATGATAAAAATGGTCTTTTGTCACAATGTTGAACTTGCTCCAAAATTTTTCAATCATATCATTTGCTCGCCAATCGTTATGATGCCATGTTGAAAGAATGAACTTGGCTTTTGTTTGGCTCAGTAATGTAAAAAGTAATTCTTCGTCTTGCTCTGTCCAACCATTGTAGTAGTCAACGTATCTGCCGTAGTAGGGTGGGTCGCAATAAATGAAATCGTTTTCTGTCGCAAGTGGAATAATGTCTGCAAATGATTTATTATGAAATGTCCATGCTGGCTCAGGCTTGATAATTTTAGAAACTGTTGAAACCTGATTTGTAATTTTTGTTACATATGCTTGTGCAAAGCGGTCTGGTTTTTTACAAAAAGGAATGTTCCAATTTCCTTTGTTATTAAAACGCATCATTCCATTAAAACCTGCACGGGAAAGAAAGATAAAATCATAAGGCGAATACTCGCCTCCATTAAAACGAGAACGTACTTTCCGATAATGTTCATATCCATTATCGTCTGCAACACTTAGTAATTCTCCTTCTTGTTCAAGGTACTGCTTCATTAACGGTGCAGTGATTTCCTTTGTCTGAATACCCTTGTAAAAATTTATAATATGCGGATTTGTGTCGTTTAAAATAGCTTCTTTAGAATTGGCATTGAAAGCAACAACACCCGTTCCCAAAAATGGCTCAATCCATTTGCCATTTATTTCAGGCACAAGTTCCATAATCCACGGCACAAGTTTAGTCTTGATGCCTTGGCTCTTTATCGGTGGAACTATTATTTTCTTATTCATCGTTTTCAGTAGCGTCTTGAGTTTGCAAATCGTCTTCTGCACTTAGCTTTTCAATTTCGTCTTTATGCTCCTCAAGAATATTAATCCCTTTTTGTTTATAATCAAGATACGATTTCAAGTTAGTGTAAGGACGTGGAATTTCCAAAGCTTTTGCCATGTCATTTGTTAGATAGTACATCCAATAATCATCGTACACTTCTTCGCCTAATGTTGAGAAAACACCATTGCCTTTTGTAAGTTGGTCAATGCTGTTTGTCGAGCCAATATTTTTGGTGTTACCACTACCTGGGCTTGCTGATGCAATCGTGTATTTGGGTTGAACGAAAAATTGGAAGTCTTTAATAACTGATTCAATTTTCTCCAATTCATCTATTGAATAGATTGTTTTTTCGTTAGGGTTTTCTTCAATTTGAGAATAGATAACGCCCAAAACTAAATGTGCAGAATAAGAACCGTAAGGATAAAGCGTATTTTTTGTACTCTCACGGTTACGGAAATAACCTGTGAAAGCACCTAATGTCATGCTTTTGATTTTGTTTGCTGTGTCTTTGAATGTGCTTTTAATGTCAACAGCAAAACGGTCGCCTGTTTTATTGCAAGTAAAAGTCAAGTCTGGGTAAAAATTTTGTTGCGGTGGAAGTTCAAGTTTCAAGTCATTGTTTTGAGCAAACCGTTCAAATGCAGGAATAAGCAAAATTTCCATGACTTTTGAAACAACCTTGGTGTCAATTGTTATAGTATAAATATTTTTGTAGATGTCAATAAAGCCTTTTACAATCCAATCGCCTTTTTCTGTCGCTATAACTTTATTGTAAGTTTCAACTTCTTTTTGCAGGGCTACTAATAATTCGTCTTTTGTCATTCTTGCTTAATGTTTGGTGTCAAAGATACTCACTTTTCCACTGTTAGGGTGTATCCACGGGCGGATTCTAGTTTCTAACGCAACTTTTTTATTAAAAGTAAACGTTTGTTTTTTATGGTCAATAAATCATTTTTCTTAGTCCGTTTTATCCACTAGCGACGTCGCTTTGCAGCTGTGAGGCTGC
>JAYVNT010000049.1:0-2406 GCA_043758285.1 Flavobacterium sp. | reverse complement strand
TCTATCGGTATAAAACAAACTTTAGTATCATACTTCAAAACGCAAGAACAGAAATTCATTCGTTTTCATTGCCTATCAAAGTTTTATTAGCTGTGAGTTGTGAATTGGCATTGGCACAAAGCGCGGCGTTACCATTTATCATCGATAATGAAAGTTATTATATTCAAACTATCAAATGGCTTAACGAATATGGTTTTGTAAAAGGATTAGCAAACTTGCATTTGTTCTTGGGGCAAACGAGCGGTTGGCATATTACGCAAAGTGTTTACAGCTTTTCGTTTCTATATGATCGATTTAATGATTTGAATGGCTTTTGTTTGCTGTTGGGGAATTTATTTGCGTTTCAAAAGTTGCATGCTTATTTTGCAAAAGGTAATCGTTTGGATTTACTCTTTGGTTTGTTGCCGCTAACCTATGTCTTTCTATTTCAATTTGTGAGTTCACCATCACCTGATTTACCGGTGTTTGTTTTTGGGTTTATTGTGTTTTCTGTCTTTTTGGAAAATGCAGTTGTTCCTACTAAGGATGGTTTTATACTGCTGACTGTTATTGCATTATTTGCGGTATTTATAAAGATTACGGCGGTTATCTTATTCTTTTTTCCATTAGTTATATTGGTAAAGCAATATAAAGCATTTAAAGAAGCATTGTTTACTGTAAGCTGTCTTGGAACTTTGGTTTTGCTTCTGTTTGTTTTAAAAAATGCGATGCTTACTGGATATCCTCTTTTTCCATTGCCTTACTTTAGAATAAATGACATAGATTATACTGTCCCTAGTATTATCATGGATTTCTTTTTTAGCAAAAGCATGATGAACTCTTTTTATATTCCATACGAATCTTTTGAGGGAGCATCGCTATTGGAACTTGTGAAACATTACTTCTTGTATAATGGGTTGGCGGGTTATATTGGCATTGGTTCATTACTTACGTTGATTGTGACTCCTGTAGTTTTACTTAAAAAACGTGATGCTTATTCACTCTGGGTTATCTATTTTGTTTTTGTATGCTTGGCTGTTTTATTGTGTTTTAGTTCGCCGCAGTATCGGTTTTATGTTTATTTTACATTGTTCTTTTGGTTGTTATTGCTTTCCTATTTGCTTACTAATCGTAAATGGATAATTGGTTTGTGTGGATTGAGTATAACCGTTGTTGGCATAGTAGTGTTTGTTCCTTTATCTTTTGGGAGTTTGACTGTTAATACTTTGCTATCTAAAAATAGTACGTTTCATTTAAAGAATATTGTTATACCGGAACCAAACTCTAGATGGAAGCCGGAATACAAAGTCACAAGTGTTGGTAACATGTCCTACCACTCGCCTATTGATACTTCCTTCTTTTGGGTAACGGGTAATGGCGAATTGCCTTGTGTTAACAATCAACAAATCAAGTATTTTGAAGAGGGTTTCTTTTATATTCCGCAGCAACGAAGCACTGATTTGAATGATGGGTTTTATGCTCAAAAAGTGAGCGGGCATGAATAAAACCGAACTTAAAGAATTTCTAGACGAAAAAGTAATTCAATACAATACCTTAGATTTTATCGACAGTGATCCTATTCAAATTCCGCATCAGTATGTGGAAAAGGAAGATATTGAGATTTCGGCTTTTTTGACGGCAACTATATCGTGGGGGAATCGGAAAATGATTATCAATAACAGTAAACGGATGATGTCGATGCTGGGAAATTCTCCTTATGATTTTGTGATGAGTCATACGGAATCGCAGCTAGAAAACGTGGAAGGTTTTGTGCATCGAACATTTAATAACGATGACTTTATTACTTTCATTAAAGCATTGCAACATATTTATAAACAGCATGGTGGACTAGAATTGGCTTTTGCCAAAAATCAACAGCCACAAACGATGCAACCGAGTATCGCTACTTTTAAACAACTGTTCTTTGAGGTTTCGCATCAGCAACGAACGCAGAAACACGTTTCGGACCCAATGCAAGGGTCGGCGGCAAAACGGATTAATATGTTCCTGAGATGGATGGTGCGACAAGATCATAAAGGGGTTGATTTTGGCATCTGGAAAAGCATATCGCCTGCGGCACTTTCGTGTCCGCTTGATGTTCATTCGGGGAATGTTGCACGTAAGCTAGGTTTGCTCAGTAGAAATCAGAATGATGGTAAGGCACTTTTGGAATTGGACACTAGCTTGCGGCTTCTTGATGCTGCTGATCCTGTGAAGTATGACTTTGCGTTGTTTGGGTTGGGGGTTTTTGAAGGGTTTTGAATTAGACTTGCTTAGACTTGCTTTGACTTCTTAGATTTCTTAGAATAAAAAAACCTTATTCATCTTCGCTTATCCCTTTTAACTTTTCTCTTATCCTTCTTAACTTTAAAATATTTTATTATATTTACAAAGCATTATACCCCATGTCGTTGCAATTAACCTAGT
>JAYVNT010000048.1:0-2407 GCA_043758285.1 Flavobacterium sp. | reverse complement strand
CCTGACCGCATCACGGGAGTTATGCCAGGCTTTAAAGCCTCCATTTGGTCTTGATTGAGAGGGCCAATAACGGGTTTGTTTAAGGTGAGCTTATGCTTATTAGCATAGTCGAACCATGGGGGAGTTATCGCCTGATTACCGGCGACTTCAATCATTTTTTCAAGGGGTGAATTCATATGGCGTTTGCCTGAGAAGAGATAGTAAACCACCGCCAAAACGGGTGCAATAAAGCCAATCGTCAAGAGGAAAGTGAACATACCCTAAAGCGTTAAGTTTGATTCGATTGACAAACATAATTTCAGCTTTGGGCAATTGAGCTTAAATAGTGGGTATTGGATTTTGGAAATTTAGTATTATTTTGGTTTTGAAGTATTTTTTTGCTCATCAAAATAAATTAAATTTACTCCATCATATTCACCTTAACCAGTAATTAACTATGAGTTCCAACGAAGTCGTCAATTCCGCTTTTATTGCAAAACGTTTAGGAGTTGGCAAAGAGCGAGCCAGACAACTAATGAAAGTAGTCAAAACAAAAACAGGTTACGACCGTTTCACGCTCCGAGAATTTATTGAAAATTCTAATGAAGAATATTCTCCTCAATTGTTTGTTTAATCAAAACGCCTCTCAAATTTAATTTCGAGAGGCGTTTTTAGTTTATAATACAGTGTTCAATTATGAATAGATAATCCGCTATGTTTCATGTTGATTTATGAATGTTAGGGAACTCAGAAAAATAGCAAAATCAGCATAAACTTTTTCAAATTCTTCTTGAAGAAACTCATTAATAAATTCATATTGATAATTTTTTAGTTCAGCCCCTCCAGATTCTATTAATATTGTTGCTTGCAAACATTTAGCCTTTAGTCTTGCTATGTGAGATTGTTCACGGAAATATTTAAGTCCACTATTCAACAATATCCTATCTCTACCATGCCACACTTAACTATAAAAATTTAGCTGATAATCGCTAAGTATTAATTCAAATTCATCGGGTTTGTAGTTTTTTGCAGCTTCAATTCTTTGCGATTCAAGCTCAGCATTTAATTTTTTTCTACGCTTATTTGAAACAATGTTTACGACCACCGCAATAGTGAAAAGCACTGCGTAAAAAATAAAAAATCGCATTAATATTAACTGTGAAGTGTCGAGTTCACTTGCCATATTTTCATGTTTTAGATATTGAATAATTGATATATATAAGTGACCTTAAAATATTCATCGTGAAATCGTTGGACATCTACTGAGTAAGATGATTAAATGCCTCGTCAATAAGTTTTGAAAGTGCATTTTTTGTTTCATCACTCATATTTTCAGAACCAAATACGGTTGCAACATTTCCGCTTTCTGACATAAATTCCATTGATTTATGCTTTCCTCCTTCTGTACACAAGTCATGACCATAAAGCCTTTCAGCATCACGTTTGTTAAACTCATCTACACTTAATCTTTTAGCACAACCTTTGCAGTAATAAGCATAGGTACCGTGATTGTACCAAGTTGCAGGGCTCTCAGAAGTGCAACTGCTTAGGTTGCAAGTACCGTTGTATAAGCCATTATTATCTTTCATTTTAGGACTATTTTTAACCTGCAAATCCTTATCAATCAAGGATTTATATGCTTGCATAGATAATTTACTCATGGCTTCGGGATTTTTAGATTAAAACAAACAACAAAATATTGAAAGAAAAAAACAGTGAGTTTATGTCAATCGTAGGCAAATCGAATAGTATTACCTACGACTGACGTAATTTTAATCTTCTACAAACTCGTAAGTTTTTTCAAAGATTTCAGGCTTACAAGGGTAAAACTCCCCATTGACACCCTTAATGATGAAATCTCCAACCGAAGCGGTCATTTGCCCTTCAAGCGTTTCGATATAAATAACCGTTCCGTTGTGACAAGAAATAAGTTCATCTTTTCCATGATTAGCCCATTTTACAATAGCATCCATTTCAGGGCTGCCAACTTCATTGTTGGTTGTAAACTGTTTTGCTTCTATTACAACAGGCTTTTTTTTATACTTTGCCATCTTTTGATTATGAGTTTTACAAAGCCGCTCAGGGCATTATTTTGAAAGGGTAGGGGATTGGCATTCTCAGAACATTCCTTACAAATTGGTCGTCTTTTATGTCCGTAAAAATATTCGTTGCATTCACAACAGCTACATAAGTAATTACCGTTCTCATGTTCAAAATCTTCCGTCCAATTTTTAGGTGACGAAGAAAGGAGCATAAAATGAGGTTTCGTATTTTGGCTGCTTGGCAGTTCTTTATTTTTCATTTGGTTTAGCTTTCTAAAACATAATGCACACGCTGAAAAATTAACTTATAAGTTTATTTTTCAAATTAGAAAAGATTCATCATCAAAGAAAATACCTTCATATTCTAAGTCTTTCTGTTCATCTTT
>JAYVNT010000047.1:0-2408 GCA_043758285.1 Flavobacterium sp. | reverse complement strand
GTTTGAATATTCCTTTGCTTCATCGCCTAATTCTGCTTGCAGTTCCTTAAAATATTCTTTGTTCGTTTTGTCAAACTCTTTTCTTATGTCGGCAAAGTCAACAACAAAGCCATACTTGAAAGTTTTGTAAGGTCGGTTTACTCTTGTGAGTGTTTGCAAAAGGTTGTGTTCTCTCACAACTCTTGTCAAATACATTTTCTTTAAACGCTTTGCATCAAAACCAGTCAACAACATATTGTAAACTATTAGCAAATCAATTTTGCCTTGCTTAAAATCTGTTTGATTGTCTTTTCGAATTTGTTTTGTGTCAACGTCATGCAGAATCAAGGCGGCTGTTATCGGTGCATCTTCTACTTTTAAATATTCCTCGTTTGGTTCTGCTGCAATTCCGTATTCTGTTGTCGGTTCTGTTATTTTCCGAATGATGGTTTGCTTCTCATTGTATTTCTGGACATAATCAAAAATCATTTTGGCTTGGTCGGATGAATCACAAACAATCATTCCTCCAATAGTATGGTCATTGTGAATTACTCTACTTTTCTTAAAGTCGGTAATGATGTATTCAACCAATGGCTCAACAAATTTCTTATGTGCAAAAACTTCGCTTTTTGTTAGTGTGCCTTGTTCCGTTTCAATTGCTTCTAAAATTCCTTTTACTTGATTTCTAAAAGTTGTTTCAATGGCTTCACGAAGCAACTTTAAAGTGTAGCCGTCTGCAATGGATTTGTTGTAATAATATTTGTGGAAATAATCGCCAAATATTTGTTTGCTCTTTACATCACCTGTTATTAAAGGTGTTCCTGTAAGTCCAATCAAAACTGCATCACGGTCTGATGTAACTAAGTTTGAAAGAAACGAACCATTGGGATTGTAGCTGCGGTGAACTTCATCCAAAAAATAAATGCGTTGCACATTCAAGTTGTAGTCGGCAACTTGCGAAATAGATTCGGTAGAAAATTTCTGAATGTTTACAACCGTTATAGTTTGCTCTCCAATACCACTTGCCGTTGCACCAGCCGTTTTGATGTTCTTAACGAAATCGTCTTTTGAACTTATCATTTCAACTTTCAAACCTCTTGCTTCAAATTCGTTTTTGGCTTGTGTTGCCAAATCCAAACGGTCAACAATGAAATAGAATTTGGCAATGATGTTTTGCTTCTGATAATAATCTTTCAGATAGGAAACATTGTAAAACGCCAAAGCGGTTTTACCGCTTCCTTGCGTATGCCAAATGATTCCTTTTTTTATTTTCTCATTTAGTTTTTTCTCTATCGCTAAAGTCGCAAACAATTGAGGGTAACGCATGATGTGCTTCTCAATTCGGTTTCCGATTTTGTCCGAACTATTCACATAAGCAAAACCGTATTTTAAAATTGTTTTGAATCGCTGTTTGCTGAAAAGCGAAGTCAACACACGATTAGTAGGGGAGTTGAGTTGCTTTGCAGTTTCGTATTCAGCAGTGCCGAGAATGGAAACAATATTGTTGTCCAACAATATTTGCTTTTCAATTTCTGACTCTTCAGCCATTACATTTTGAATGATGCTTGTGTCTTCCTCTCTGAAACAATTAAAGATTACTTGTTCTGGGTCAGGCGTTGCGTAAAACGCCCCTTGTATAGGTGTGATACTTTCCTCGTCATAATCCTGATTGTTTGAGAACACAAGCAACTGCGTTATGTTCATGAACTTTTTGAATTTCGGATTTTTGAAGCGGATATTTATTCTGTTTCGTTCTGCTAAAATTCCTTCTCTGTTGTTTGGCTTCTTTACTTCAATGAATGCCAACGGTATTCCATTAATCAGCAAAGTGATGTCGGGTCTAAATTCTTCTTCCTCGTTTTTGTAGGTCAGTTCAGTAACGACATTAAAAATGTTACTTGCGAAATTGTCAAGGTCAATTAGTTTGACTGGAAACTCACCCGATAAACTTTTGTAGAATTTTTTACCAAGGTCGCTGTTGTCAAGTTGAATGTTTAGTTCGGTTATGAAAGCTGCAATTTCAGTGTCGGTAAATTCTTTGTTGTTGATTTTAGAAAGTCCTTCCTTGAACTGGTCAATAAAAATGTTCGTGTCGCCATGAAGATTGGTCATTGCTGACTTGGGCAAATAAGAGTAACCCAACCGTGTCAGGTGAACGATTGCAGGGATTTTTACTCTCGAATCTTCATTAAATGTCATCTTAATGGACTAGCAGTTAATTTGTTGTACAAAATACGGCTTTTTATCGGTGCGTTTGCAAATTTGGCTCTTTTGTCCGTTTGGGATTGTGTCAATTTTATTATGTCTTGCAAAAGCGTTGTGAGTTGTTGATGGTAGTTGTTTTTTTGCCGATTTTTTAAAATGAAGTTGATTAGAATTCCGTCCGCTGGGTAGTGGGTGGGCTCTGCGTTGGCATTTTTAGCTCTTTG
>JAYVNT010000046.1:0-2409 GCA_043758285.1 Flavobacterium sp. | reverse complement strand
TAAATTGTTCGGATGTTGGTGGTATGCCTTTTTGAGCAGAAGAAGTCCACTTATGAAACTTCCATATTTTACAATACCAAAGCCTTAATAAAAAACGGCACACAACATTGGGTTTTATGCAAGTTGGGCGGACGGAAGTAATCCCATCATTTGTGTATATCCCAGCTTCGGTTTCAGCAGAAGTAATACTATTTGGCATTTGTTGTTGTTTCATCTTTTGTAATTCTATTGTACATTTGTTATCGGCAGACGGAATACTAATTCCCAACCTGCACAAAGCCCTGTTCGTTACTTGCAACCCTTCCCAGCGACAGTACAATTATTCAGCGGTGACAAATACCTCTCAACAATTATCTATCTTTCTACATGTTGAAAACTTTTTAAACTGTGAGTTGGAAATATCAATTTGACGTAATAAATTTGACATAAATTGTCAACTCCTTTAATTCAAATGCAAACAATCGGACAAATTATAAGGACAAATCGAGAGAAGCAAGGTCTATTGTTGCGGCAATTAGCAGCCCAACTCGATATTGACACAGCAATTCTTAGCAAAATTGAAAGAAGCGAACGAAAGCCAACGAGAGAGCAGATTTTTAAACTTGCGGATATTTTTAAACTAGACAAAGACGAATTATTAATACAATACCTGAGTGAGAAAATTGCATATGAAATAGCTGAGGAGGATGTAGCTGCAAGGACATTAAAAGTTGCCGAACAAAAAGTTAAATACTTAAAATCATCGAAGCATGGGAAGGTTTGAAAAAACAATAGTAAATGAAAATGGCATAGATAGACGGGAGTTAGGATATTACTCAACGCCTAAATTCATTTCTAAATTTATGACCAAGGCAATGTTGGAAATAAACCCTAATGGCAGTACAGCCCTTGACCCATGCGTAGGGAAAGAGGAGTTAATAAAAGGATTGTACGACAATAACATTGACATTGATGGGATAGATATTTTTAATCATGGCGATTATTTCTATTGCAACTTTATTCAAAAAGATTTTATTGAGTTTTACAAACAAGAAAAAATCAATTTGCTTTTTGACCAACAAATTAATCTCAAATATGACTATTACATAGCAAACCCTCCATACAATTGTCATGAAGTAGATTACATCCGAGATAATAAGAAAGACCTTAATAAGCTTTTTGGAAATATTGGAGTACATAATATGTATTCAATGTTTATATCCGCAATAATTGACAGTGCCAAGGATGGTGCTCTGATTTCACTTATTACTGCCGATAGTTTTTTAACCGCAAGAATGCACAATCCATTGAGGGAGCAAATTCTCAATACATGTTCAATTCATTATCTCATTTTGTGTCCAACCGATTTATTTTGGGAGCAAAAAGCTGATGTAAGAACTGCAATAATGATTTTGCAAAAAGGCAAAAAAAATCAACAGCTAGTTAAATCACTAAATCGTCCGAAGAACAAAGAAGAACTGAAAACAAAACTTGAACAAAAAGCTTTTCTTGAAACGCCAATTGAAAGTATTATTAATGCCAGTAATGATAATTTATTTGAGTTTGTTATAGACATTCCAAATGAAATACAATCGTTATTTTCTTTTCCGAGAATTGGCGAAAAATATAAATGTATCACAGGAATTTCAACAGGAGAAGATGGAAAGTACATTTCAAAGGAGAAAAAAACAGGCTTTGAAATCCCATTTTATAAAAACCCTGGCTCAAGGAAATTTTATTGTGAGCCTGATGGCTTTTTAACTAACGACTATTTAACTTATGACAAAGAGGTAAAAAATTTCATGGTTCGCAATAAAGGATTCATGTTAAAAGCGGGAATTACTTGTTCATCAATGGGTCTTCCTTTTAGTGCATGCTATCTTCCAGTCGGTTCTACATATGGGGTTAATGCAAATATCTTTTGTGGCAAGGAAGATATTTGGTGGCTTATCGGCTACTTAAATAGTAGCCTTGTTACATACATTGTTAGAGGGATTCTCATTCGTTCAAATATGATTACATCGGGTTATGTTTCAAAAATCCCTGTAGTTGAAATCAAAAATGAGACTAAAGAAAAACTTGCAAGAATTGCACGAGAGGCATATAATCAAAAAGTGTCACCTAAAAACACAACTTCAATTGTTCAAGCAATTGATGTACTAATATTTGACGAGTTGCATTTGTCAGAAGAAATTAAGACAGAAATATTGCATTTTTCATCTAACCTACAATCAAGGGTTTAATTTATTTTGTTTTTTTAACAAGGCTGCGGCTTCCTTCTTTGAAAGGGCTTCAATGACTTTCTTTTTCAATATTTCATAAAATTCTTCGGGAGTTTTCTTTTCTGCATCTTCGATGCTTTTATACTTTTTCAACTGTACGTTTCCATTGTTACTTGTATTAATACCAATATCTGATTCCTGAATCCAT